>NZ_VILC01000045.1:0-35389 GCF_009712065.1 Aphanizomenon sp. UHCC 0183
GTGGAGTTCTCTTAGTAGTTCTTCTAGGTAATCTTTTGCGAATTGGTCATGGATAAAACGAGTCATTTTAATTAAATGTACATTTCTAGTATTTCTTTAGCTGTCCGATCGCACACTCCCAATTCTCCCAAACAATGGCGCATTTCTTGATAAGCTGTGAAAGTTTGTTGTCTTTTTTCAGGATTTAACAACAATTCCATTGCTGCTTTGGTAATATTCTTGGCTGTGGCTTGTTCTTGCAAGAATTCTGGGACAATTTCCCGCATCACAACTAAATTGACTGGAGAAGCAAAGGGAATTGAACCTTTAAGAATATGACGCGCAATCCAAGCTGTAAGAGGATGAAGACGATAAACTACAACTTGGGGAACATTTAATAATGCTAATTCTAAGTTCACTGTTCCCGACTTAGTAATGGCAAAATCAGCCGCTGCTAAAATATCTTGAACGCCTTGTTGTTGACTTGATACTATTGTAGCTTTTAACCCATATTCTTGAATTGCGGCTGTAATTGGTTCTTTAAATGTTTCTAAAGATAGAGGAATCCAAAAATGTACATTTGGTAGTTTAGATTGAATATTTTGGGCGGCTTGAAAAATTATTGGTAGAAGATATTTTAATTCTTGATGACGGGAAGCTGGTAAAAGTGCGATCGCTATTTCTTCTACTTTAACTCCTAATTTCTCCCTCGCAGTTGTCCGACTAGGCGCATTTGCCATTCTATCAATTAAAGGATGTCCTACCCAAGAAACATTTGCCCCATTTTGTTGATAATATCGGGCTTCTTCCGGGAAAATTGCTAATAGTTTATCTGTAAAACCAACAATGCGGTTAGTATTCTGAAAACTCATAGACCATACCCACTCTTGAGGAGCGATATAATAAGCCACAGGCACATCAGGCAAATTTTCCTTCATGAATGTACCAATGCCCAAATTTGGACCCATATAGTCAATGAGGACGACTAAATCCGGGGGATTTTTCTTCAAGTGAGCGATCGCTTGCCGTTGTACTCTTAAAGTAGGAATAACATAAGGCAAAGACTCAATCAAACCCATTGAACCAATACCGCTGGTATTACCCAAAATTCTTGCCCCGGCTTCCGCCATTTTATCTCCACCCAAGGCAATAATTTCTAATGTCAACCCCGCCGCAACAGCTTGGCGTTGAAGTGCCTTAATTAATAGCGAACCCTGTAGATCTCCAGAAACTTCGCCAGTGCTAATAAATATTCGCATTTTTAGATATTAGATATTAGATTTTAGATTTTCATGTCCTTTCCTACCCCATTCCCCCTTACAAATTACCTATTTTCTTCTTCTTCTTCTTCTTCCTTCGTGTTCTTCGCTTCTATCCCTTCGGGACGCTCCGCGAACGTGGTTCATTCAATTTATATTCTGGCGACAAAAACAGAGTAAAATTTGAGGACGGGTAAACCCCGCCCCTATATCTATTCATCACTGACGGATTTTTTACGTTTTCCGGGAATTAAACCTCGTCTTCCCGACATTTGGGAAAGTAACAAGAAACGGCGAAGATGTTTTAATTCTTCTGTATCTCCTAAATTTTCCAACTCCTGCAAAGCATCTTTAAATAAAAACTCAGAACGATAGAGAAGACGGAAAGCCTTTTTAATTAATTGAAAGTCACTCGCAGGCATTCCCGAACGTTTTAATCCTACCAAATTGAGCGATCGCACTTTTGCCGGATTTCCCTCCACCAACATATAAGGAGGTACATCTCTATCAATGCGTGTCATTCCTCCCACCATTGACATCCCCCCAATATGGACGAACTGATGTACACCTAAAACGCCGCTGAGTCTAGCCCGCGATTCAATATGTACATGACCTGCTAACGCCACAGAATTAGCAATAATGACAGAATCCTCAAGCACGCAATTATGACCTACATGAACATAAGCCATCAATAAATTGCCATTGCCGATTACTGTCGCTTCACCCCTACCAGTAGCGCGGTTAATCGTCACATACTCACGAATGGAATTATTATTACCAATTTTTACCCAAGTAGGTTCTCCCACATACTTGAGATCCTGCGGCTGCATACCGATAGCTGCACCGGGGAAAATCTGATTTCCCGTACCAATTTCACAAGGTCCCTCCAGAACAGCATGAGCGCCAATTACAGTGTCTGCACCAACTCTGACGTTCTCTCCAATCACAGCATAAGCACCGACTTGCACTGTTGGGTGGAGTTCCGCACTAGTATGTATGACAGCAGTTGGATGAATAAGTGTTTTCAACATATCTTTAACTATGATTTTTTTGATTTTTTTGATTAAGATGATTATGGAAATCGCATGATTTTCAACTGTCAGTAACTCAACCCTAAAGGGATTGAGCTTGTAAGAGAAATCAAACAAGCTGTACTGACCAGACCACCCTGAGCGATGTCGAAGGGTAGCCGTTATTTGAGTCACGACACCTTGGAATGCGTTCGCGCCAGCGTGCCGTCAGGCATAGCTAGTTCCCCGCTCTGTCGCTGTAAGTTAAACAGTTCTAAAGTCACTGGAACAGTGCTTTCAGCCTAACAAGCTCTTATAACAGGTCGTTCGCGTAAGCGTGCCGGAGGCATCTAGCTAACATCACCCCGTAAGGGAGGCTCTATTGAGCAAAACATTACGCGTACAGGGTTGTGAAATTTGAAATGGTAATTGTCCCATTGAAAGTGCAATACAAAAGCACACCGAATCGAACAACTCTAAGGCGGTAATGGTTAAGCAAAGACTAACTGCGGCTAAAACCGCTCGTGCCGTTTTCCTCTTAGCACTAAAGTGACTGAGTTTCCCACATCCCGCGAAGTTTTATGATTCTTTTGATTTAGATCATCATGGCAATCACATTAATCAAATAAATCATAGTTAGGACTTAACTAATCAAAGAAAACATTAGCTCTCCTTCAGCGGCTAGTTGTCCGTCAACTTCCGCTCGTCCTTGCATTTTCCCGAAACGACGCTGTTTTACCCACAACAGTTCCACCGTCATTACCAGTTGATCACCGGGAACAACTTGACGACGAAAACGAACTTTATCAATACCAGCAAATACAAACAGTCCTCCTTTTGATGCTGGCATTTGCGTCATCACAATGCCCCCAACTTGTGCCATTGCTTCAATAATTAATACACCGGGCATGAGCGATCGCCCCGGAAAATGCCCTTGAAATTGGGGTTCATTAAAAGTAACATTTTTAATACCCACAGCCTTTTTACCAGGTACATAATCAATAATCCGATCTACCAGTAAAAATGGATAGCGATGGGGCAAAAGTTCCTGAATTTCCTCAATAGTCAAGGTAGTTTTAATTGTCTGTGTATTGACATTATCCTCAATTGATGTATTCACTTCCTGGGAATTAGGTTCGGTAATAGTGGACATTAGTTGTAAGTTATTTGAATGATTAGACACTAGAAATAGGTATAGCAGGGAACAGGGAACAGAGAACAGGGAACAGGAAATAGAAATAAAAGTATAAATATTATCTTACTTTTTGATTACCGTTCCTCCTTTTCTCTCGGAAAATGCTATCAATTCAGGTATTTTAGAACAACTCTAAAATTTTCCGTGCTAGTTGAATGTGTAAATTATGACTAGCTTTGTACGCCAAAAAATGAGCAACAGGGAAAGTTCCCAGTAAACTTAAATCTCCTACTAGATCCAAAATTTTATGACGGACTGGCTCATTTGCAAATCGTAATGGGGGATTTAGCCAACCTTGAACCCCACAAACCAGAGCATTATCCAAACTCCCACCTTTAATTAATCCCGACCTTTGCAGATATTCAATTTGATCCTGTAACCCAAAAGTCCGTGCTGGTGCAATTTCCACCGCAAAATCCGCAGCAGACTTTTCCAAACAGGTCATTAATAACCAACTGTGCCATTGATTACCAATTGCCGCCAAATTAAAATCTATACCATAGCTAAATCGAGTTTCCGGTGCAGGTAGAGCGCAAACAAAAGCATCACCTTCATAAATCCAAATCGGTTCAGTAATCACAACAGGTGCGGGTAAATTATTCGCCATTTGGGCTACTATTCCCACCTCAGCAATTCTTTCACACCAAATCCGCGCCGAACCATCTAAAAGTGGCACTTCCGGTCCATCAATTTCAATTCTGGCGTTATCCACCCCCATAGCCGTCAAAGCTGCCAGTAAATGCTCTACAGTGCGAACACAGACCTCATCCTTACCCAACTGAGTAGAAAGCACAGTCTTACTCACAGCCGCAACCTGAGCAGGAATCATAGGTGAATTTGGTAAATCTACCCGCACAAAAAAGCGGTTACTTCCCGGTAGCGCAGGTAATATTCTCACCTGAGTATTGACACCACTATGCAAACCCACACCAGTCTGAGTAATTTCCCCGCCTAACGTATGTTGTTGCATCACCCAACAATCCCCATATTGTAGTTACTATTGCTTATTATTAAGGCACAGGAGTCAGGAGGTAGGGGCGCAGGGCCTGCGCCCAAAAAAGATTCAGGAGTCAGGAGTAAAATTCCTAGCCACTGACAACTGACCAATTTAAAATCTTTCTCCAATCCCAAAATTGATCCGACTATCACCTTCATCAGTGACACCATAATCTATACGAATTGGTCCAAGTGGAGACTGTATCCGCAAACCCACACCATAGCCATAGCCATTACCATTTTTCTTTAACAATTGTGCAGATTGGGTACTACTTCCCAAATCACTACCATAATCAAAAAATAGTGCGCCACTGACCACAGAGAACACAGGGAAGCGATATTCAACCGCAGCTTGGATATACTTACTACCCGTACCTAATCTGCCTTCGTCATAACCCCGAACCGAGTTACTACCACCCAGAGTAAAGGCTTCATAGGGAGGCACATCCCCAAATATAGTTCCGCCTTGGAGGTTAAATGCTAAAGTTTGCGGTTTTTTGCTAAAGCTAATCAATTTAATTGGTAGATACTGACTATAGTTACCTCGTAACCTAGTCATAAAAATACTACCTGAACCTATAGGTACAGATTGATCAACTCCAAAGCTGAGGAAAGAACCTTTTGTGGGTTGTAAGGCATTATTGCGGAGATCCCTTTGTGCGCCCAGCTTGAATAGTAATAAATCATCTTCCCCAGAAGACGAAAGGGTGAGGGGAATTTTACCACTGATGATTTGACCATTATCATTAAATATTGCCCCTTCCTTCCTTAAATTGCCGTCAGCATCACGACCAGAAACCCGTTGATACTGTAGTCCCGCAGAAGCCAGCCACTCGGAATTTTTGAAAGGATTGGCAGAAAGGGGACGAGTAAAGGTAACACCACCACCTAACCGGGTAATCCGAGGGCGATCTTGTTGATTTGTATCCGTAATATTATCAGGATTAAAGGTTTCAATGTTGTTATCTTTACCTTCAAAAATCAGAGAAATAGAACGACGACGGAAAATATTGGTTGTATATGAAGTTCGATAAGGATCACCACCAATCCAGGGATCAGTAAAGCGGAGGTCAAATAGTAGTTCTCGTTCTCCTAACTGTACCTCTGTCCCTAATTTTTGGTTTCTTCCTCCCAGGTTTTGCTGCTGATAGCTGACAGTTCCAAATAAACCACTAGCGGAACTGATACCCGCCCCGGCAGCAATAGAACCGCTGGTACGTTCAATTACATTGACTAGGACATTTACTTTGCTGGGGTCAGTACCAGGGGCAAGGGATATAGGTTCAGTATCTGGTGGTTCAAACAATCCTAATCCATATATCCGTGCTAAGTCTCTCTGTACTGTATTGCGATTGAATACCGTTCCTGGCTTTAATTCTAATTCTCGCGTCACAACATAATCCTTTGTCCGTCCCCGAATTGGGTTGCCTTTGTCGTCTACGTCCTCACCATCTTTGTTACGGAATCGGACTTTCACGCTTTCTACAACCCCTTCAGCAACTTGGAGGGTAACAACTCCATTGTCTGAGACTTTGGGTGCGCCAATTAAGTTGGCTAGTACATAACCTTGATCTTGATAACGCTTAGTTAATTGCTTGATGCCTTCGCTTAGTTCCCGCAAGTTAAGAATTTTGCCATACTGATTACTAAATATTTCGTTGGCTGTCTCAGCAGGAAGGACAGAGGCTACACCCGTCCCAGGATTTGCTTCTAATTCTACTTTGGAGAGGATGGGATTGGGGGTAACAATAAAACTGACTCGCACACCAAGAGGGGTATCTTCTGGAAATGCTTGGACGTTGGAGAAAAACCCAGTTCTAAAAATCGCACTAATATCTTCTTGGAGTTGGGAACGGGTTGTTGTTTGTCCGGCTTGGGTACGAATTACTTTATAAACTTCGGTTTCTAGTGCAGAGGTGATTTGTCCTGTTTCTGATTTAATTGCTACCTCTGACACCAGTACACGGACTTCCGTTGCTTCTGGACTAGATTCAGCCGCAGGAGGTTGGGTCGGTTTCGCTGGGGTAGTTACTGTGGGTTGTGGTGTAACTTCAGATTCCGTCTTGATTGTTGAGGGAGTTGAGTTTTTTTGAGTAGGTGTAGCCGCAGGGGGTTGAGTAGTCCCTGGTTGGGGGACTTGTGCCTTAATGGGAACTATTGTGGTTTTTGGAACAATAACAGATGCTTTGTTTACTGCTACCGAATTGGCTGTGATCACTTTGACAATGGGCGAAAATTGGTTAGATTCTTTTTCTCCAACTATTGGCACTATTAAGGCATGGGATGTCAGATTTTCACTAGCATCACTTTTGACAGGATGCTGTTTTTCTGGCTGGTTTGTTTCTGCTGTCAAAACTTCTGTGGTCTGTGGGTGACTATCAGTAGCTTGGGCGTTTGCTTTGACAGAAATTGCTAAAGGGACTGTAATGGCTACCATAGCCATTAATCCGGGTGTTAAATGTTTTTTAATCATATTTCTCTTCACTACCACACACCATTATTTGTTAATCACTGGAAAAATTACTTACTCGGTTTTGTAACTTTCTACTACTTTTAATACTCTCTGTAAAACCTCCTGATAAGCATTTTCTACGTTTCCTAAGTCACGACGAAAACGGTCTTTATCCATAACTCGACGGTTAGTATCGGTTTCGGCTATGTCCCATAAACGACAGGTATCGGGACTAATTTCGTCAGCTAATAATACTTGCTGTTGGGAATCTACGCCAAATTCAAGTTTAAAGTCCACTAAGGTAATTTGACACTTTTCCCAAAACTGTTTCAGAAATTCGTTGATTTTCAAGGCAAGATGGGTAATTTGAGCAACTTGTTCCGGTGTGGCTAATTCTAGAAGAAATAGGCGATCGCTTGTCAGTAGAGGATCACCTAGACTATCATCTTTATAATAGAATTCCACCAAAGGCTGTGATAACACAGTTCCCAGTGCTAACCCAGTTTGCTGACACAGGCTACCAGCCGCAATATTTCTGACCACCACTTCTAAGGGGATAATTTTTACAGCCTTAACTCTCATCAAATTCGGGGCTGGACTATCAATAAAATGAGTTTTAATCCCCTGCATTGCCAATTGTTGGAACAGTTGACTAGAAATACTACAGTTAATCATGCCCTTGTTTTCAATGCTGCCTCGTTTTTGAGCATTAAAGGCTGTAGCATCATCTTTAAAATCAGCCAACAAAATCTCTGGATCATCTGTGGCGTAAAGAATTTTAGCTTTGCCTTCGTAAAGTTTAGAATTAACAGACATGGTAGTAGATACTGTTTTCGGTAATGGACTGCTTAAATCTGAAAGTTTCACTATTTTATCTTTGGTTAATCTGTTGTGGTTCTTGGGTAAGATCACATCACTGCATAATACGCAACAATTGAAGCTAGACTACCTCAGTTTGTAAACGGATAATAAATTAAGTCTAGTATTACAAAAATAACTCTATTCTTTCACACAATATGACCCATCCTTTTCTCAAACACCTCTATAGTCCAGAACGTCCCGTTATCGTCTTTGACGGCGCAATGGGAACCAACCTGCAAACCCAAAACCTCACCGCTGAAGATTTTGGAGGCGCACAATATGAAGGCTGTAACGAGTATCTAGTCCACAGCAAACCCGAAGCCGTCGCTAAGGTTCACCGTGATTTTCTCGCTGCTGGTGCTGATGTCATTGAAACTGATACCTTTGGCTCTATGTCCATCGTTCTCGCAGAATACGACCTAGCAGACCAAGCTTACTATCTCACGAAAAAAGCCGCCGAACTTGCCAAAAGTGTAGCTGCGGAATTTTCCACTCCCGAAAAACCCCGATTTGTGGCTGGTTCTATTGGTCCGACAACTAAACTCCCAACTTTGGGACATATTGACTTTGACACCATGAAAGCCTCTTTTGCGGAACAAGCAGAAGCCTTATTTGATGGTGGTGTGGATTTATTCCTCGTAGAAACCTGCCAAGACGTACTGCAAATTAAAGCCGCATTAAATGGGATTGAGGAAGTTTTTGCCAAAAAAGGGGAAAGAAGAGCCTTAATGGTCTCTGTAACTATGGAAACCATGGGGACAATGCTGGTAGGGACAGAAATCAACGCCGTAGTTACTATCCTCGAATCTTATCCCATTGATATTCTTGGCTTAAATTGCGCCACTGGTCCCGACTTGATGAAACCACACATCAAGTATTTATCAGAACATTCCCCATTCGTAGTTTCCTGTATTCCCAATGCTGGTTTACCGGAAAACATTGGCGGTCAAGCACATTACAAACTTACGCCCATAGAATTACGAATGGCGTTAATGCACTTCATCGAAGATTTAGGTGTCCAAGTGATTGGGGGTTGCTGTGGGACACGACCAGCACATATTCAACAATTGGCGGAAATTGCTCACGAGTTAAAACCAAAAGTTAGACAACCAAGTTTAGAACCAGCAGCAGCGTCAATTTATTCCACCCAACCTTACGAGCAAGAAAATTCTTTCTTGATTGTGGGTGAACGTCTCAACGCCAGTGGTTCTAAAAAATGCCGTGACTTACTCAACGCTGAAGACTGGGATGGTTTAGTTTCAATGGCACGGAGTCAGGTCAAAGAAGGCGCACATATCCTGGATGTCAACGTTGATTATGTGGGACGTGACGGCGTGCGGGATATGCACGAGTTAGTTTCTCGCATTGTTAATAATGTGACATTACCATTAATGCTCGATTCCACCGAATGGGAAAAAATGGAAGCGGGTTTAAAGGTAGCTGGTGGTAAGTGTTTACTCAATTCTACCAACTACGAAGATGGCGAACCACGATTTTTAAAAGTGCTGGAACTGGCGAAAAAATACGGTGCGGGTGTCATTATTGGCACAATAGATGAAGATGGTATGGCGCGGACAGCAGAGAAAAAGTTTCAAATTGCCCAACGTGCTTACCGTCAAGCCGTAGAATATGGGATTGCGCCCACAGAAATATTCTTTGATACTTTAGCTCTACCGATTTCTACAGGGATTGAAGAAGATCGGGAAAATGGTAAAGCTACCATTGAATCAATTCGCCGCATTCGTCAAGAATTGCCTGGATGTCATGTGATGTTGGGCGTTTCCAATATCTCCTTTGGTTTAAATCCAGCCTCGCGCATGGTCTTAAACTCGATGTTTTTGCATGAAGCTATGCAAGCGGGCATGGATGCAGCAATTGTCAGCGCGAGTAAAATTTTACCACTAGCTAAAATTGAACCGCAACATCAAGAAGTTTGTCGGCAGTTAATTTATGATGAACGTAAATTTGATGGTAATGTCTGCGTTTATGATCCTTTGGGAGAATTAACCACAATTTTTGCCGGAGTCAAAACTAAACGGAATACGGGAATTGATGCCAGTTTACCAATTGAAGAACGTTTGAAACGGCATATTATTGACGGTGAACGCATTGGTTTAGAAACCCAATTAACAAAAGCTTTAGAACAATATCCTCCCTTACAAATCATTAATACTTTCTTGTTAGACGGAATGAAAGTTGTCGGTGAATTGTTCGGGTCTGGACAAATGCAATTACCTTTTGTCTTACAATCTGCCGAAACCATGAAAGCTGCGGTTGCTTATTTAGAACCGTTTATGGAAAAGTCGGAATCTGGGAATAATGCGAAAGGAACTTTTGTAATTGCGACGGTGAAAGGTGATGTTCACGATATTGGTAAAAACTTGGTAGATATCATTTTATCTAACAATGGTTATAAGGTGATTAACCTGGGAATTAAGCAATCTGTAGAAAACATCATTCAAGCTTACGAAGAACACAAACCTGATTGTATTGCCATGAGTGGATTGTTAGTAAAATCCACCGCTTTCATGAAGGAGAACTTACAGACTTTTAATGAAAAAGGAATTACTGTCCCGGTAATTTTAGGTGGTGCAGCTTTAACTCCTAAATTTGTAAATCAAGATTGCCAAGGTACTTACAAGGGTAAGGTTGTCTATGGTAAAGATGCCTTTTCTGATTTGCATTTCATGGATAAGTTAATGCCTGCAAAAACAGCAGGTAATTGGGATAATTTGCAGGGATTTTTGGATGAGGTTGTAGAAAATGGACATCAATCTTTTGAGGAAAATATCAGGCAAGATGCCCACTCCACAATAGATAATTCTGATGTTAAAAAAGAGGTTGATACTCGGCGTTCTGATGCTGTAGCTGTAGATATTGAACGTCCGCAACCACCTTTTTGGGGAACGCAGTTTTTACAACCTGATGATATTTCTTTGGAGGAATTATTCTGGTATTTGGATTTACAAGCTTTGGTCGCTGGACAATGGCAATTCCGCAAGCCCAAGGAACAATCTAAGGAGGAATATCAGGCATTTTTAGCTGATAAGGTTTATCCAGTTTTGGAAGAATGGAAACAGCGCATTATTGAGGAGAATTTATTACATCCTCAAGTGATTTATGGCTATTTCCCTTGTCAATCTGTGGGGAATAGTTTATTGATTTATGAAACGAACCACAGAGGCGCAGAGGACGCAGAGGTAAGAGCTAGTTTTGAGTTTCCGCGTCAGAGGTCTTTGAATAGGTTATGTATTGCGGATTTCTTTGCACCAAAAGAATCAGGAATTACTGATGTTTTCCCCATGCAAGCGGTGACTGTGGGGGAAGTCGCAACGGAGTTTGCCCAAAAGCTATTTGCGAATAATCAATACACTGATTATCTGTATTTTCATGGTATGGCTGTCCAGGTTGCGGAAGCTTTGGCAGAATGGACACACGCTAGAATCCGCCGGGAGCTAGGTTTTGGTGATTCTGAACCGGACAATATTCGGGATATGTTGGCGCAGCGCTATCAAGGTTCTCGGTATAGTTTCGGCTATCCAGCTTGTCCGAATATCCAAGATCAGTATCAGCAGTTGGAGTTGTTGGGGGTTGATAGGATGAAGATGCACATGGATGAAAGTGAGCAATTATATCCTGAACAGTCGACAACGGCGATTATTACTTATCACCCTGCGGCGAAGTATTTCACGACTTAATCTAAGTAGGTGGGCGTTAAAAATTGTCGTTGGGGCAAGGGAACAGGGAACTCTTAACTGGGAACAGGAAGAGAGTTTTGAGTGATTTTACTTTTCTTCACATACCTTTAAATTTTTCTGTTCACCTACTTAGGGACTTCCAATTAAAACCCACATTCCGCAGGTGTTTTTTGAATTTTCGGAATTATCCATAACCCAATGATAACAAGGCTTTCAGACAATGACACGCAATTCTATATTAGGATTAGGGCGATCGCAAGCTCAAATCGAGCTTATTGAGAATACTGTCAATAAATTAGTTGGTTTGAGATTAAATTCATTGAATACCGACCTAGATAGCAAAAAGCATGAAATAGTTATTATGATTGGGTTTTAGCTGTTTTATGAAATTCTTTTTTTCACAAAATAACCTGCTGGGAAAAATATTTTGGGTATATTTACTCATGCCGAATATGGGTTAAAAAAATACCCAGAAGTTTCTTGTGGTGCGGGCATACTTCGACCCTTCGACAGGCTCAGGGCATCGCAAGCTCAGTACAAGTCTTGCCCGCTAATTACCAAGGACAGGCAGGATGCCCATCCCACAAAATTGGGTAATTTATTTTTTGGTGATCCCTTATCCCTCAGAATACAATTCTGGGACTATACGAACAAAGTCCGCCTGCGCGGACTTTATCACCATCAAGATTTGGCGTGAAAACTGATTCTATTTTTTATCGCATTTTTAAAACTTTACCTGCATCTTTTTGGGGATTGATTAATATGTAAACAGTTACAAACTAGAGTCAGTTTAGAATTAATTGAATCAAACTAATTGACACTCTCACTGGCTAAAGCCGCTGAGTTTTACGTTTACCGGATATTTCAATAAGGGACTTCCAAATAAAAAAATACTCAACCACCTAACGCAAAAATCTCTCAAACCCTTATTCCTCTGTGTCCTCTGCGCCTCTGTGGTTCGTTAATCAGGATAATTTATTTCTTGGAAGTCCCTAAGGGAACACCAAAAAATAAATTACCCAATTTTGTGGGATGGGCATCCTGCCCGTTCTTGATGATTAGCGGGCAAGACTTGTACTGAGCTTGTCGATAGCGTAGCGTGGCGTTAGCCATAGTATGCCCGCACCACAAGAAATTTTTGGGCATTTTTTTAATTGGAAGTCCCTAAGAAACCGCTGTATTCTATCCATAAACTAACCATAAGCATTTAGGGACAATGACAAAACTTAGTAGTATTTTTGTTTTTTTATTAGCAGCAGGAACAATTTCTCTGACAACACAAGTTCAAGCACAGACAAATTCAGGTCCCATAAGTGAACCAAATGTTAAGCTAAACGTACAACGCAGCAGTGGTAATTGTCCGCCAACAGTCGGGTTGTGGTGGATAACTCTGCCTTTTGAGGGTGGTGCAGAACATACAGTTGTTGCCAATACAACAGCTTTTGCAGATAGAGTTAAATTAGTTTCTGCTAGTAAGCAGTTCATAGAATTTGTTTCACCTTTACGCAGTAATTATGCTGCCTGTGTCGGTCAAACCCGTAATCAGGAATACAATTTTTACAATGTCCAATTTAAAGATAAAAAAGCTTATTTTCGGGTGGATTTGCGAAAAATCAATGCCCCCGCCCAGACAATTATTTACAATACCATAGCTGGTTCTCGTCCTTATGTCCGTTGGGCAATAGCAGATTAGAAAACATTGTTGAGGTGCTGTAAAGTGATCCAGGTAGGCATTTATCAGGATGATCATGGCGCTTTATTTAGATTCAGCTATTGCCGCAGAAGCCGAAATTGTTAAACATTGGGGTTGGGTGAAAGGTATTACCACCAACCCCACATTATTAGCGCAAGCTAACACCCCACCGGCAACCACCCTCAAAACCTTGGTTTCCTTAACTTCCGGTCCTGTATATTATCAACTCCTAGCTTCAGATCAGGAGAAAATGATCGCCGAAGGGAGAAAAGCCTTTGAAATTATTGGTTCTCAAACCATCTTGAAAATTCCCGCCACACCGCTAGGATTTGAGGTGGTAGCCATCCTTTCCTCGGAAATTACCTGTTCCGTCACCGGCATTTACAGCCCCGCACAAGCCGCTGTAGCTAAGGAAGCAGGGGCAAAAATTGCGATCGCCTATGTGAATCGGGCAGAACGCTTGCTAGGAGACGGTATTGCCTTAGTCCGCGATATGTCCAGTATCCTCAAAGGCAGTGATGTGGAAATTTTAGCAGCTAGTATCAAGTCACCAGCGGAAGCAGCCGCATCTCTCCAAGCCGGTGCAAATCATCTCACCTTACCCTTAACAATGTTGCAAGCGATCGCTACCCATGAATTTTCCCATCAAACCGTGATTGATTTTGCGGCTGGAGGAATTGGTTTAACAATTTAACTTGATCTCACCTCAATCCTATATAGAGAAGACTGTTAGTGAATCAATGCAGGGTTTCACCCCTCATCCTGAAACCCTGAATTTTGCATAATTAGAATACTTAAAAATCGGGTTTATAGTCATAAACACAATGCCTTTAAAGCCAGTAAAATCAAGCTATGTCAAGGGTGATGGGTGTGACCCCCTATTAATTATTCTCGAAAAATATAGGTTAAAAACTGTTAGAGATGAACAAATAAAAAAAATAAAAATAAATGCCAAATTGGCAACCACGATGAAATTATCCAGGCTAAATTATATTAGACAAGCAAAAAACAAGAGGGTTGTTAAAAAGCTGAATCAATTAACAAAAGGCTCTTGTAGAGGTTGTCTAAAAAATAAATAGAATTAGTATTTGCTGCATAGGAATACCTGCTAAGTATAGACGTTATCGTTAACCTGCAAATTACCCCCCTAATTGGCGGTTCTCGTCTATATGAATAAAGTTCCTAATCGCTTCAGCAGCAAATGGTAGAGTGGGAGAGAAAGGCGCTTGGTAATGCCTCCTCCCACTCTCTTTTTTTGGGTACTTTTTGCCGATTTCTTAAGAATTAAGTAGGTTGGCGTTGAAAATTGTCGTTATAGCAAGGCAAGAGGCAAGAGGCAAGAGGCAAGAGTAAAGAAGTTTTCAGCGATTTTACGTTTCTTTACACAGTTTGGTTTTATTGTGTTCACCTACTTAGGAACTTCCAATTAAAAAAATACCCAAAAATTTCTTGTGATGCGGTCTGAAAAGCCCGCTAATCATCAAGGACGGGCAGGATGCCCATCCCACAAAATTGGGTAATTTATTTTTTGGTGTTCCCTAAATTCACGCCAGACAACAAGCCAGTTTTACCCCTGATTTCTGGCATACAGTACCCACTAGATAACTCCCTCTTCTATATTTTATACATTACTACAGAAGAGGGAGCATCAATAGATGATGGGGAATTTACTTAGATTAATTTTTGTTAAGCGGCAACTTTTTCCTCAAGGGGTTTAAAAGTTTTCTTGGTTGCACCGCAAATAGGACAATGCCAATCTTCAGGAATATCTGCAAATGCTGTACCTGGTAAAATTCCTGAATCTGGATCACCTGTTACAGGATCATAAATCATGCTGCATTGTCTACAAATCCATTTTTGAGTTTGCGGATTCTCACTAGCAGATCTAGTTACAGGGTCTCCACCGTTCAAGACTTCTAAGGCTTCAGTATAGCGATCTGCGTGATAATTTTCAATGAATTTAAGCAACCCAAATCGGTGGGCGGCAGCACGAAATGTGTTAGCGTGATCACTAGATTCTTGAGCTTGTTGGAGAAATTCTGCTGCTGCGGGATGATCTCGATCATGTTCAGCAGCAGCAGCGAATTCAGGATACATGGTTGTGTATTCATAGGTTTCACCTGCGATCGCTAAAGATAAACAACGAGAGATGATTTCCCGTTTTTGTTCATCAGTTAAAGCTGCTGCATCTTGAACAACAAGTTCTGGATGTAATAATTCAAAATGTGCAAAGGCGTGTTCGGTTTCTTGATCTGCTGTTTCTTTAAAGAGTTTTGCTAAATCGGAAAACCCTAGTTTACGTGCGACTGCTGCAAAAAACAGGTATTTACGATTAGCCATTGATTCCCCACCAAAGGCTGATTCTAAATTTTGTAGTGTAGTAAAATTGGATAAATCCATAATTTGCGAATCTCGATGAGAGGTTGTTGCCTAATATTAAAACACATTCGTAAGAATTCAGAAGTCCAGAATGAAGCATGAATGATGAAGAACATTTTTCTTCTATCTTCCCCGGTCTCTGTTCCCTGAATCCTTACACACATTCTTTAAGATTTAATTAACAATGATTACTAACGAATTACCAAAACACGCTGAGATTATTGCTAAACAACGGCAGTTTTTCCAAAGTAGTAAAACGAAAGATGTTACTTTTCGGATTGCCCAACTTAAAGTCCTTAAACAGTTAGTAATTGAGAATAAAGCAGCAATTGTTCAGGCATTAAAAGCTGATTTAAATAAACCAGAATTTGAGAGTTATGCTACGGAAATCGGTGTTAATAAAGAAATTGATTATGCCATCAAACATATCAATACTTGGACAAAACCCAAAAAAGCAGCCGTTCCTTTAGATTTATTTCCATACTCGGCTAAAATATGTCCAGAACCCTTAGGAGTAGTTTTAATTATTGGACCTTGGAATTATCCATTTCAGTTAATTATCTCACCTTTGGTTGGGGCGATCGCTTCGGGAAATTGTACTATTATTAAACCTTCAGAACTCGCACCGCGGACTTCGGATTTAATTACAAAACTTATTCATAAATACTTTTCTCCAGAATATATTACAGTTGTCCCTGGTGCAGTGGAAACGAGTCAAAAGTTACTATCAGAAAAATTTGATCACATCTTTTTTACTGGTGGTACAGCCATTGGTAAGATAGTTATGGAAGCTGCTGCCAAACATCTCACTCCGGTAACTTTGGAATTGGGTGGAAAAAGTCCTTGTATCATTGATACGGACATTAATCTAGAACATACTGTCAAACGCATTATTTGGGGTAAATTTATTAATGCTGGACAAACTTGTATTGCCCCGGATTATTTGTTGGTAGATACGAAAATTAAACCAAATTTAGTCAATGCTTTGCAGAAATGTCTGCAAGAATTTTATGGGGAAAATCCAGCTAACAGTGCCGATTATGCCAGAATTATTCATCAAAAGCATTTTGACAGATTAGCGAATTTACTCAAGTGTGGTGAAGTGATTATTGGGGGAGAAACTAAACCTGAAGAACTTTATATTGCCCCCACGCTTCTGGAAAATGTTTCTTTAACAGATCCGGTAATGCAAGAGGAGATTTTTGGACCGATTTTACCAATTATTGAATATACAGATATCAATGAAGCTATTACTTTGATTAACTCTAGACCAAAACCCCTGGCTTTATATTTATTTTCCCAAAACAAAAACCTGCAAAAACGGATTTTACAGGAAACATCATCTGGGGGAGTATGTATTAATGACACAGTAATGCAGGTTGCTGTTTCTTCCTTACCATTTGGGGGTGTGGGTGATAGTGGGATGGGTAGCTATCACGGTAAAGCTGGTTTTGATACCTTTTCCCATTACAAAAGTGTCTTACAAAACTCATTTCCTTTGGATATAAATTGGCGATACGCACCCTATCTAGGTAAATTATCGCTGTTGAAAAAAATTATTGGTATTTAATAAAAATTCAGTAGGGGCGCAGGGCCTGCGCCCAGTCACTCATACGCCCAGGAGTCAGTCGAAAGGGCTTAATTATTTGATCCTCCATGTAGGGGTAAAGCAAAAGCTCATTGGTGTCAACTTAAGCTCAAATCCCTACCACATCTAGTTCCTAGTCTCTGACTAGGAATGCAGTTGATGAGGCTCTGCCTCTAATATTATTGAAGGCAGAGCCTTCTAGAATTCATTCCCAGTCAGAGACTGGGAATGAGATGACTTGAGTTCTTTGCGGGATAGAGGTTTTACGTTAAGTTGACACCAATGAAGCTTTTGCTTTACCCTTACGCATTCGGGTTTTTAGTAATCTTGTAAAAATTCAAATCTCAGCCGTCACGAGTATAAATTTATTTTAACTCCTGAATTGGAGACTATTGAATTCTTCTCTAAGGGACCTCCAATTAAAAAAATACCCAAAAATTTCTTGTGGTGCGGGCATACTATGGCTAACGCCACGCTATCGACAAGCTCAGTACAAGTCTTGCCTGCTAATCATCAAGGACAGGCAGGATGCCCATCCCACAAAATTGGGTAATTTATTTTTTGGTGTTCCCTAAGATTCTTCTGTTTCTTCTTCCTCAATTGCTGGATAGACGAAGTTAGAACGACCACTTAAAATTGATTTACCAAGGGAGATAGCTTTTTGCGCTTCAACAGCAGCTTTGTGTCTCCAGGTGGCGCGGCGTTTATCTCGTTTAGATTTTGATGTTTTCTTCTTAGGAACAGCCATGACAGCGGTATATCGTGATTCTTGACAACCTTCCTATTGTAAGCGATTAATTGACTTTTGACCGGAAATCTTAGATTTTAGATTTTAGATTTTAGATTAAACAAGTTGGTATGGGTTCCCGTTCATTGAGGACGGAAAAATACTCGCTGCGCTGCGTACGCTTCCCTAACGTAAATCCCAAACCCCAAATTTTCCAACTCTACACGTGGAGTCAATCCAAAATCGAGTGACTTGGGCAAAAGCGGTACGGAAGTAAGTAGGTGAACACAATAAAACCAAACTGTGTAAAGAAATGTAAAATCGCCCAAACCCTCTTCACTCTTGCCTCTTGCCTCTTGCCTTTTGCCTTGCCATAACGACAATTTTCAACGCTCACCTACTTATGTCACTCTACTGATCAATTAACAGTAATAAGCGGGCTGTTTTAAAATAAGTTGTCCAATTTTGGGGATCTGGCAGTTTTTGCCATTGAGGGCGACTGACTTCTAATGATAAGATTGGTGCGATCGCTCCCCGATTTTGTGCTGAAATAATAATGGATACTTCTGTCACCAAAATATCTTGGTCAAAGCTCCGTTGAGTTGCGGCTCTAGCGGTAAATTCTGCCCTTCGTAGCACGGTTTCGTAGCTTTCCTCTGGTAAACGGTCTATCAGCAAATCTACTCTAGCTGTGTAAGCTTGGACAGTCTGCGGAGCGATCGCTTCTGTCGTTAACCATAAAGGAACTGCTAATAACAGCCAGACTCCACTATGAATAATCTGGATTTTTTTGCCAACTTGACTAATAATTGAAAAGGGGATCACTGAAAATGATTGTATTGTATCAATCCTGAACATAATCTTCTATCTCCTGAATGACAGGTCATGGAAATCGAGTGGGAGTATTTTACGATTATTTATGTTGTATCTACTACAACTAATTTCAGCAATAGGTGAAAATTAATTAAACTATAGCAACGGACAAGGTACTGAGGACATGAATTGACAGTCAACTGCTGTCTACAAGAAGGTTTTACTCGGTGGCTCCTGACTCCTGCTATATAAGAAATAAGTTAGCTTTGTGCTTAACGCCCCGTGCTAAGGGCAATTTTCAGCAAACAACAAACAAACAAACAACCGACTCATAGCGGGATGGTAAATTACTGGGCGATCGCCATCGGCATTGATCAATATCAATTCTTTCAACCTCTCAGTTGCGCTCAAGCCGATGCTGAGGCAATTAAGGATTTTTTGGTAACACAAGCAGGTTTTCTCCCCGAAAAATGCCTGTTAATGACAAATACCTCGCCCCCCATAGGAGAACAATCCTCCTATCCGACAAAAGAAAATATCCTCTTGTTGCTAGAAGAATTAGCAGCGACACTTTGGCAGCCAGGGGACTACCTATGGTTATTCTTTAGCGGCTATGGGGTTAACCACAAAGAACAAGATTATTTAATGCCAGTCGCCGGCAATCCCGATCAAGTTCCCGAAACTGGTATAGAAGTGCGATCGCTTATGCAGAGTCTACAAGTTAGCGGACTCAATATCTTACTCATCTTGGATATTAACCGCGCTTTTGGGACTCAAGCAGATGCCCCCGTAGGACAAGAAATTATCGAATTAGCCCAAGAACTACAAATGGGCGCAATTGTTTCCTGTCAACCCGAGGAATTTGCCCATGAAAGCACGGAATTAGGTCATGGTTTTTTCACAGCAGCATTATTAGAAGCTTTAGGTTCTGGACAAGGATACAACTTTGCTGATTTAGCTGCCTATGTAAGTTATCTTACCCCCAAACTTTGTCAACACCACTGGCGACCAGTCCAAAACCCGATGACTGTCATTCCCTCTCCAGAGCCAGCTATTTTACCCACGTTGACACTAGATGAAAACTCAGAAGCGCTAATTTTCCCAGCCGAAAGTTTTGCTATCACCCGCACCGCACCCCCCATAGAAAATAGCACCTTTAGCAGCATAAACAGAGCTTGGTGGGTAGAAAATGCCTCAGTCGAGACCACTTTAAGCCCCACAACAACCGAGGCAAATTTAGTCCCCCCACTCATATCAAAGTCACTTGTTAGCAACAATCACACCTTAACAACTTCCCCAGAATCCCAGCCCAGTGGCAGATTTATTCCCGCTATTACTACAGCCAATACCTATACTTCCCTGCAATCTGAACGACCAATTTGGCAACAATTTATCATCTGGGGTGGTGGTACTATGGTGATAGTAGGGCTAATCGCTACATTTTTACTCCGTAATTACGAGAGTTTTCGGTTTAAAAATTTCTCAAAAACAGTATCTAATAATCAGACTAGCAAACTGCAATTTCCCCAAATATTTAAAACTTCTCAAAATCCTAGTAACGCCCAAATTAGTGCCAATACAGACTCTAAAAAACGTAATCAAGCGATTTTAGAGCTAGAAAAAATGTTGCTTGTCCCTACACAACCTAATCATTTAAGCATTGCGATCGCTAAAGCCCAGAGAATTCCCCCGGATGCACCACTATACGCCAAATCTCAGGAAAATATTCAGGTCTGGTGCCAAATGATTTTGGCATTAGCACAGGCACAAGCTCAACAAAAAAAATATCCAGCCGCCATCACAATTGCCAAGTTAATCACCACAAAAGATCCGCTTTATTCCCAATCTCAAACAGTCATTCAAAAATGGCAACTAGAAGCCAAGCAATACGTAAGTAATAAAACTCTCTTAGATGCAGCTAAAAATTTAATTATTCCTGAACAAGCATCAACCTATAATCGCGCCATCGAAGTTGCTAAAAAAATTCAAAAAGGACAACCTGGATTTGAAATTGCCCAAACATTAATTAATGAATGGAGTGAGAAAATTTTAGATTTAGCCAAAGTCCGTGCCACTCAAGGAGATTTTCAAGCTGCTGTCGCCACCGCCGCATTAGTCCCACAAGTAACGATTGCCTACGAAGATGCTCAGGATGCTATCCAAAAGTGGCAACAGCAAAAGAATTAGTCAGTTGTCATTGGTCAGTTGTCAGTGGTCAGTGGTCAGTGGTCAGTGGTCAGTTGTCAAACTATTACCCATTACCCATTACCCATTACCCATTACCCATTACCCATTACCTATTACCCATTAGCAATACTGAGAAATGTCTTCGCCACAGGTATCAGCTAGATAGCACATTGCTTTAAATCGCAAACCTACTACCTCTTCGTATAAAGGATTAAGTTTACACATGGGCGGAATGTGAAACAGTGTTTTACCAAATACTTTGACATCACGCTCAAATGGACACTGAGCCGGAATGTATTTACAGAGACGATGAGCTAATAGGCGATCGCGCACCTGAATATTATCCAACCAATTACGCAAAGGACGTAAAAAGTCCCAAGCCGGCTGGGCTGCAACATGGTGTAACGGAGTCATATTAGCTTCACTAGCGTCTACTGGATGTAGAGAAATCCAACTTGCCAGAAAAATGTTTTTGTTAGTATTTTTAGATACATTCATGGTAATTCCTCTTTTGTTGTGAGGGTATTCACCTCATAAGAATACCCGGTAAGTGGGAAACTCAGTGGCTTGGCTCCCTGAGAGGGAAACGACACTTCGACAAGCTCAGTGACCGCACGAGCAGTTCGACAAGCTCACTGACCACGGTTTTAACCGCTGTGGATATTAAAATTGAAACCAGATTTTTGATTGGAATCTGGAAACCAACTCCCATTTCTGGGGTAATGTTAGCCGATGCTACGGCACGCTGCGCGAACGACCTGTTACAAGAGCTTGCTTGAGCTTGCAACACTGTTCCAGTGACCTTAGAACTGTTTAATCACAAGCGACAGAGCAGGGAACTGGCAACGCATTCGGTGGGTGTCGTGACTCAAATAACGGCTACCCTTCGACTTCGCTCAGGGTGGTCTGGTCAGTACGGCTTGCTTGATTACTCTTGCAAGCCCAGTCCCTTTAGGGCTGGGTTACTGACAGATGAATATGTAATATGACAAAAACCTAAACCGAAAAACAGGATTATTACAGAAATTCTGTAAAAAGTCTAATTAACTGCTTCCTATGGTTGAATTTATTATGTTAATAAGTCACTCTGACCATAATTTCCCAAAAAGCAATACTGTGTTCATTCAATTAGTAACTTGGCACAGTTAAAAT
The DNA here is from genome assembly GCF_009712065.1 of Aphanizomenon sp. UHCC 0183. Taxonomy (NCBI): domain Bacteria; kingdom Bacillati; phylum Cyanobacteriota; class Cyanophyceae; order Nostocales; family Aphanizomenonaceae; genus Aphanizomenon; species Aphanizomenon sp. UHCC 0183. The sequence goes on from NZ_VILC01000045.1 coordinate 21,990, forward strand.
TTTAGTGAAGACATCTGCCTTTGGGTGTGATTTCTTTTAACTGCAACAAAACTTATTATAGCAATAATTATCAATAAATAGGATTAGGAAAAATACTCTTAAACAGCAAACTTTAGACAGTGATTTTTGCTAAATTTGCCATTTACAGCACATTATCTTTAACTCAACCAGGTTTAGCTCTCAGTTACATCCCATACCTATGGATAAACCGTACCACTATTGCCTTAGTCGGTGCTGCTGTGTTGATAGCTTTGGGTGTCCTGAATTTGCAGGAAGCGTGGTATTCCATAGATGCCAACATCATTGTATTTTTGTATTGTATTTTTGTTAAGCATGATGGTGATTAACGCCAACCTGTCCTATGTCGGCTTTTTCCGCAAAGCACCGATATTGCTACTGAGATGTATCCGTAGTCCTCTAAGCTTATTGATAGTTATTACTTTCGGCTGTGGGATCTTCTTTGCTTTCTCAATGACACCTATAGACCTAATTTTTACACCCCTCACTTTAAGTCTAACTCTATCTTTAGGCTTAAATCCCATTCCCTAGAACTTTTGCGTATTCTTGCTACAGAGACAGTAAATTAAAGAATAAGTAATGGGACAGAATTAATTACACAATTGATTTTTCTGTTCCCTGTTCCCTCTCTCAACGAGTGAATTTAATTTTGTCCGACTACTTAACACTTTTATAATTACTTACGGGTATCTAAACTCCAGTCAATACTGGTGCTTCAATATCCATCTTTAGATGGATTGACATTGATCTTAGTTTTTGCGGAAAATGCTTTAAAAGTTTTATCCCGTAATTTTCATCACATTTTTACCCCCCTTTCCCCTTATGAAGGGGGGAAACAATAAAAACCAGTTCCCTCCCCTTCACAAGGGGAGGGGCAGGGAAGGGTGTAACATTTGATACAGCAATCATGACTTTTCAAACACCCTCTTAGTAAAATTAGCATCTACTAAAATTAGCGCGATGAAAATTGTCACCAAAAATCTTTTACAACCAATATTTTCTCTAACTTTCCTTGTGGGACTCTCCGCACTGGTATCATCATGTCAACCGTCCCAACCAAATAAGACAACAACAGCTATTAAAATTGATGGTTCAGACACTGTTTACCCTATTACCCAAGAAGTCAGCAATGATTATAACTTCCAGAAAAATAATGGTAAATCACCTTCAGTAAAAGCAATTGAACTTAATTCTTCCGGTACTAGTAGCGGGTTTAAAAAGTTTTGTTTGGGAGAGACAGATATTAACAATGCTTCTCGACCAATTCATACTCACGAAATAAAAAAATGTAATCAAAATAACGTGACATTCCTTGAATTACCCATTGGTTTTGATGCAATAACAATAGTAGTTAACGCTCAAAATAATTGGGCGCAGGATATAACTTTGGCAGAACTCAAAAAAATCTGGGAACCATCAGCCGAAGGTAAAATTACTACATGGAATCAGATTCGTCCTACTTGGCCGAATAAACCCTTGAACCTTTATGGTCCTGATAAAGATTCAGGCACTTTTGACTATTTTACACAAATTGCCGTAGGACAAGAAGGGGCTATTCGTAAGGACTATAAAGCTGATAAAAATTACAAAGTCATAGATAGCAAAGTTAGCAGTGATATCAACGCCTTAGCTGTCATTCCCTACGCCTATTACAACTCTAGCAAAGATACATTGAAAGCCTTATCTGTAGATAGCGGTACTGGTGCAGTGATGCCTTCGCGGACAAGTGTGAAATGGGGAAAATACCGACCACTTTCTCGTCCACTGTTTATATATGTCAGCTATAAATCTCTTCGGCAAAAACCAGATATGAGAGAATTTTTAGCATTATACATGGATAAAGCACCTGAGTTTGTCAGTGCTATTGGCAATGTACCCTTAACAGATCAAGCTTACAAATTAAATAAGATCCATTTTAACAAAGGTAAAGTCGGCACTGTTTTTGAGGGTAAATCTCAATTTAATTTAACTCTAGAACAGGTCTTGCAAAAACAAGCTAAGTTCTAAGGGGATGTTTGAAAAGTTTTTAATGTATAAACAAACCCCTCTCCAAACCTCTCTCCGCTTCGGGTCAGATGATAGAATAGACCATCGGTATTTGTATTCCGTATAAGTTCAATTTCGTAACAATAATGGAGATTCGTTCAATGAATTGGCATAAGTTTAGATACAATATCAGACGGATCTTTCATAAATATAACTATGACCTTGTCAGGCATCCAATAGCTGATCTAGCCTTTATGTCATACGGAATCAATAAAGTTTTTGATGTTGGTGCTAATGTAGGTCAGTATGCTGAACGGCAAATATCACTAGGCTATACAGGTCAAATCATATCATTTGAACCGATTTCATCAGTTTTTACTAAATTAGAAAAAAATGCCCGTAGTTATACTAAGTGGAAAGTTTTAAACTGTGGACTTGGCAATTACGATGGAGAGGCTGTAATTAACATTTCTAAAAGTTCTGTGTTCAGTTCGCTTTTGAAACCAACTCCATTTCTCAATCAAATGTATCCTAATTCAGTATCTACAGTCCAGGAGAAAATTAAGATACATAAATTTGATTCACTTTTTAACGAATATTATCAACCGGGAGATAAAGTTTTTCTAAAAATTGATACAGAAGGTTACGAAAAAGATGTTTTAGCAGGTGCAATAAACTCACTTGAATATATATCAGGACTTCAATTAGAGCTATCTTTTAAAGAGCATTATCAAGGTGAATTATTATTTATGAATATGGTTAATTTTTTATTAGAAAAAGGATTTACATTGGTAGCATTAACGCCCCTTTATCATAATTTGAAAAGTGGCAATATATTAAAAGCAGACGGTATATTTTGGCGTTTATAATCCTATAGCATTGATTGACTGTCTTGTTAACTCTCAAAAAAACGCAAAGATGCTGAATAACACCTTTGCGCCTCTGCGCCTCTGCGTGAGCTAACTCTTAAGAAGCAACCGCAGTAGAACGAGTGCGTCGTCTTCTACCATCGGAAACCTTCACAGCAGGTTCTTCAGGAACTTGCATCAACAACGTCAAAGAAGGTTGACATTGCAACTCTCTCCGCATAGAACGCGCCAACTCACGTTCTAGAGTTTCCTGCAATCCACCCCAATCAGTATCAGCAGGTTGTCCTTCTACGGGAGAAAACTCCGTCCAGCGGACGCTAAGAATTTCCTCAATGCGTTGTTGTACCCATTTTTGCAAGAGCGATCGCTCGATGCTTGTCACCACACCCTGCATATGAATTTCCGTTTTTGCCATTAGCTTACCACTCCAATCAATAGCAGCAGCAATAGTCACAGTTCCTTCAGAAGCCATGCGTTGGCGTTCTTGCAACACTTTAGAACTCACCATACCAGAACTAGAAGTATCCACCAATTCAATCCCCGCTGGCACTTTTCCAGCAACACGGATAGAATCTTCCGTTAACTCGATGACATCTCCATTCTGGATAATCACCATATTTTCTGCCGGAATCCCCATACTTTGAGCAGTTTCCGAATGCTTCACCAACATCCGATGTTCACCGTGAAATGGCACAAAGAACTTAGGACGAGTTAAAGCAATCATCAGCTTTTGTTCTTCTTGACAGCCGTGTCCAGAAACGTGAATCCCTTTATCCCGTCCATAGACCACTTTTGCCCCCTGAATCATCAATTTATCAATGGTGTTCACCACAGCAATTGTGTTACCAGGAATGGGGTTAGCGGAGAAGAGAACCGTATCTCCTTGGCGAATTTTGATATGGGGATGTTCTTTATTGGCAATTCTTGTCATCGCTGCCATTGTTTCACCCTGAGAGCCAGTGGTTAAAATCAGCACTCTCTCATCTGGCATTCCCCGAACCGTATGCAGCGGTTGAAATAGGCTATCTTCACATTTGATATAACCTAAATTTCGAGCATGGGCGATTAAATTCAGCATAGAACGCCCAACGATTGTCACTACACGATTATGTTTTCTTGCTAGTTGCAAAATCATGTTGATGCGATGGACGCTAGAAGAAAAGGTGGTGACAAATAAGCGTCCAGTAGCGTGAGAAAATTCTCGGTCAAGGTTAGGAAAAACAGCCCGTTCGGAAGGTGTAAATCCTGGCAATTCTGCATTGGTAGAATCACTCAAGAGGCAAAGTACGCCTTTTTCACCATGTTCTGCCAGACGTTGTAAATCGAAAGTTTCACCATCTACGGGAGTATGATCAATTTTAAAATCTCCCGTGTGGATAACTATGCCTATTGGTGTATGAATAGCCACAGTGAAGCTATCAGCGATGGAGTGGGTGTTGCGGATATATTCGACAAAGAAATGTTTACCAATTCTCACCACGTCACGGGGAAGAACTTTTCTTAGTTCTGTGCGATCGCGTACCCCTGCTTCTTCTAATTTACCCTCTAGCATTGCCATTGCTAGTCTAGGTCCATGAATCACCGGAATATCAAATTGCTTTAAGTGAAAGGCAATTCCCCCGATGTGGTCTTCGTGACCATGAGTAACGATCATGCCCTTAATTTTGTGGCGATTTTCTCGTAGATAAGTTGTATCTGGCAATACAATATTTACCCCGTGCATGGCTTCTGTGGGAAAGGCTAATCCTGCATCTAACAGGATAATTTCGTCCTCATACTCGAAAACGCAAGTATTTTTACCTATTTCGTGTAAACCGCCCAAAGGAATAATTTTGAGAGCGGGATTAGATTCGTTTTTAGACATTTTCTCCTGGAGATTTTTGTTAGTTGTGAATCAGTTGATAGTTCGGTTTCTTGTATGAAAGAAAAGACCAAATTTTCTGTTTAAATTCAGCTTCTATAAAGTCCTATTTGATTTCGTTGACATCAAACTGAATGATTTTTATATTGTTCAGTTGTAGCACAAGTGTTAAGACGATAATCTAGTCACCATTTGTACACATTATTTATAAATCACTCACCTATTGGGGCTGAGATTAAATTCAGCTTTTGCATTACTGACTCTAATTTTTTCGATACATCCGTATCAGCTTCATATAACGGTAGACGAGTTGAACCTACTTCCCAACCTTGCAGTTTTAGCGCTTCTTTGACAGGAATGGGATTTGTAGTTAAAAATAGAGCTTTAAACAATGGAAACAATTGCAAATGAATATCAGTAGCAAGTTGAGTATCTCCCACTTTCCATGCTTGAATCATTTTTTGGATGTGATTACCCACTAAATGAGAAGCTACACTGACTATCCCTTGAGATCCTATGGCTAACATTGGTAAAGTTAAAGAATCATCTCCAGCGTAAATCTGAAATTCTTTGGGTGTCAAGCGACGGATTTCACTCACCTGATCTAAGTTACCACTGGCTTCTTTAATGGCGACAATGTTATCAATTTCCGCTAATCTTACCACTGTTTCGGAACTGAGGTTTTGTCCCGTGCGCCCAGGAATGTTATACAACATCATTGGCAGGTCAGGACAGGACTGGGCTATTGCCTGAAAGTGTTTGTATAATCCAGCCTGTGGCGGTTTGTTGTAATAGGGAACCACTTGTAAAGAACCATATACTCCTATTCTAGCCGCTTTTTGGGTGGCGGCGATCGCTTCTTTGGTGTCATTAGAACCAGAACCAGCAATTACTTTAGCTTTACCTGATACAGTTTGCAATACCTCAACAAATAATTGATATTCTTCGTCCCAAGTCAGGGTTGGAGATTCCCCTGTTGTACCACATACCACTATTGCATCTGTACCGTTGTTAACCAGATAATCTGCTAGTTTGGCAACTACATCATAATTAATACTACCGTCTGCCTTAAACGGCGTAATCATAGCAGTTACAATTGTTCCAAAATCTCCCACACTCTTTTCTCTCCTAATTTGTTAGTTGTCAGTTGTCAGTTGTCAGTTGTCAGTTGTTAGTTGTCAGTTGTCAGTTGTTGATTATCTAATGATTCATGACAAATGACTGAATTTAAACTTATACTGTAGTCAATTTCAGTAAATTTTTTCTAGTAATAATTCAGCAATTTGCACTGCATTTAAAGCTGCACCTTTACGGATTTGGTCGCCGCATAGCCATAAGTCTAAACCGCAAGCATGAGAAATATCCTGGCGAATTCTTCCCACCAAAACCTCATCTTTACCACTAGCATCTATAGGCATCGGAAAATAATTTGCTTGCCAATCTTCTACTAATTTCACCCCAGGGGATGTTCTTAAAATTTCTCTAGCCTCATCTGGATCAAAAGGTGTTTCAAATTCTAGATTAATGGCTTCAGAATGGGCGCGGAGTACGGGAACCCGTACACAAGTTGCGGTAATTCTGATTTCTTGATTACCAAAGATTTTGCGGGTTTCGTTCACCATCTTCATTTCTTCCTCACAATATCCCCAGGTTGTCATGGGAGAATTATGGGTAAATAAATTAAATGCCAATGGGTAAGGTAAAATCTCCGCTACTGGTTGCTTTCCTTGTAGTATAGCGTCACTTTGGATTTTTACTTCCTCCATTGCCTTCGCGCCAGCACCACTAGCCGATTGATAGGTGGCAGCGACAATCCTTTTAACTGGTTTAACTTGATGTAATGGCCAAACTGCCAAGGACATGAGAATTGTCGTACAGTTGGGATTGGCAATAATTCCTTGGTGAGTAAATGCGGCTTGGGGATTTACTTCTGGAACTACCAAAGGGACATCCGGGTTCATGCGAAAGGCACTGGAATTATCAATTACCACTGCTCCTTTTTCTACCGCTACACTCGCCCAAGTTTTGGAGATGCTACCCCCAGCACTAGCTAAGACTATATCTAGATTTGCCAAACTGCGATCGCTCACCGCCTCAATTTGGATCTCTTCCCCCTTGAATCTGAGTGTTTTTCCCGCACTGCGTGGCGATGCCAACAATTTTAATTCAGCCAGAGGAAAATTTCGGCTTTCTAGTAATTCCAGCAACTCAGTACCTACAGCACCAGTTGCTCCCAAAATAGCTACACGATAGGACTTAGACAAACTCGACTCCTCCTTTAAGAGGTAACTAGCACTTTTTTTAGGACAACTTAAAAAATCAAATGTTTCTGTTGTTCCTGTCAACAGCAGATTTTCAATAGTAAAATTTGCATATTCTCGTGATTATATCCCAATTTTTGATGACTATTGAGAGATTTGAGACTTTGTTGCTTACAGCGGTCTCCGCTCTTATGAGTTACATCCTAGCTCCCTCATCGCTTGCGGGGAGGGGGTTGGGGGTGGGGTTCTTGTACCTCATAACACCAGGAAGTGCTGTATATTGCAGTTAAAATTAATTTATATCGCACTCTACAGCTATGGAAGTCATAGCAAATCAAATTGTCATAAGAATACTCAGTAAGTGGGAAACTCAGTGTCTTCAAACCTGAGAGGGAAGCGACTCGTGCGGTTTTAACCCCCTTAAATATTTTCTCATTACCGCCTTGGAGTTGGCAAATTCGGGGTACTCTTGTGATGTACTTTCAACGGGACAATTACCGATTCAAATTTCCCAACTCTGTACGCATAATGTTTTGCTCCGAAGAGCCTCCCTTTCGGGGTGATGTTAGCCTCGTCAATGTTTTAAGAGCTTTTTAGACTTGCAACACTGTTTCAGTGACTTTAAAACTGTTTAATTGCAAATGACAGAGCAGGGAACTAGCTTCGCATTCCGGGGTGTCGTGACTCAAAAAACGTAGTCAATGAAGACTTAGACTGGTCAGTACAGTTTGCAATTTCTTACAAGCTCATTCCCTTTAGGGCTGAGTTACTGACACTACATTATCGTATAATATCCCATTATACAGCAAACTGCAAAAAAGAAAACCAAGGGCAATTAACATTTGGGTATTTGCTAGAATCCCTGCCTGTAAAGTTATGTTACCGGAACTAGGGCTGCTATGTTGAAAGAATATCATAAAGTGTTCAGTCCTTTACTTTTTGCAGTAAAATGGATCTCTGCTGAAAGACATTCACACGCATTTGTGTCTGAATGATATCTATTCAGAATATGATCGTGTTTCGTCAACAGCGAGTGAACTTAGGTCGGGATAACCGATCCTATACCCCGTAGAAGTAAATGTCTAGACTTGTCTAGTATTTAGATAGCAGATTAAAATACCAGAAAAATAGAAACAACGCATGAAAGTTACCCAGGAAAAACTTCCCGCCAGTCAAATTGGTTTACAAATAGAAATTACACCGGAAATTACCAAACAAAAATACGAGCAAGCTATTAGAAAATTAACTAATACCGCAAATATTCCTGGGTTTCGCAAAGGCAAAGTCCCCCGGCAAATATTAATACAACGTATCGGTAATCTTCGCGTCAAAGCAACCGCCCTAGAAGAAATGCTGCAAGAAGGCATTGACCAAGCAATTAAACAAGAAGCGATTACCGCTCTTGGTCAGCCCCAATTAAGTTCTTCCTTTGATGAATTAATTGTCAATTATGAACCAGGAAAACCCCTGACTTTTACCGCTTCTGTGGATGTCTTCCCAGAAGTCAAGTTAAACCAATACACTGGTTTAGAAGTTAAAGCGGAGGAAATCAAGTATGATCCTACCCAAGTAGATACAGTTATTGAAGCCCAAAGAGAAAAATCAGCAACTTTAGTCCCCGTAGAAGGACGTGCCGCCCAAATCGGTGATATGGCAGTAATTGACTTTAAGGGTGTAATTGCCAAAACTGAAGGGGATGATCCTGATAGTGAACCCAAACCAATTCCCGGTGGAGAAGGAACTGATTTTCAAGTTGAATTACAAGAGGATAAGTTTATTCCCGGTTTTGTCTTGGGTATAGTGGGCATGAACCCTGGAGAAACCAAAGAAGTATCTGCTCAATTCCCAGATCCTTATGGTAACGAAGAGTTATCTGGTAAAGCGGCGCTGTTTACCATTACCCTCAAAGAAATTAAAACCAAAGAACTGCCAGAATTGGACGACGATTTTGCCCAATCAGTCAGCGATTTCGAGACCTTAGAACAATTGCGGGCATCCTTAGAAGAACGGTATCAAAAAGAAGCTGCCGATAAAACCAAAGACAATCAGCAAGAAGCGTTAGTCAAAGAACTACTCAACCATGTTGAAATAGATTTGCCGACAACACTGATTGATCAAGAAATTGATGCTATGCTGTCACAGACAGCTATGAAGTTGTCCGAGCAAGGAATAGATGTCAGAAAGCTATTCACTCAAGAAATTATTCCCCAATTACGTGATAGATCCAAGCCTGAAGCTATAGAACGTCTCAAGCGGACGCTATCTTTACAAGAAATTGGCAAACGTGAATCTATTGAAGTGGCAACGGCAGAAGTGCAAGCTAGAGTCGCCCTATTGATGGCAGAATATCCTGATCAAGATTTGGATGAAAATAGATTGCGTGGAGTGGTTAAAGAAGAACTTTTAACCAAAAAAATCGTTGATTGGTTGCTAGAACGTTCATCTGTGGAACTAGTAGCGGAAGGTTCTCTAAGTGCGGCGGAAGCAACCGAAAGCACTGAAGCAGTTCAGGAAGCAGAAACCAGTAATCCTGAGTAATTGGTAATGGGTAATGGGTAATTGGTAATGGGTAATTGGTAATGGGTAATTGGTAATTGGTAATTGGTAATTGGTAATTGGTAATTGGTAATGGGTAATGGGTAATTGGTAATGGGTAATTGGTAATTGGTAATTGGTAATTGGTAGTTAGGAAATATCTACTCCCCCTACCTCCCCCACCCCCCCTACCTCCCCTACCTCCCCTACCTCCCCTACCCCCCCTACCTCCCCCACCTCCCCCACCCCCCCAACTCCCCCACCTCTTACTCCCACCTCCTGAATTCTGCCATATAGGGCATAATGGTTAACAGTTCACAATTTCATGCCATTTATTTTTAAATATTCTAGTATGCTTGTATCGCAGTCGGGAAATTACCCAATCAACAGCTTGAGTCCTATTGGTACTAGTGGCAGTTCTAGCAGCCCTAGTAATATTGTGCCAATGGTGGTAGAACAGTCTGGGATGGGAGAAAGGGCATTTGATATCTACTCCCGCTTACTCCGCGAGCGGATTATTTTTTTGGGAACTCCCATAGATGATGTTGTAGCTAATTCTATTGTTGCCCAATTACTTTTTCTCGATTCTGAAGACGCGGAAAAGGATATTCAATTGTACATTAATTCTCCTGGTGGCTCTGTCTACGCGGGTATGGCAATCTATGATACAATTCAACAAATACGTCCCGATGTTGTAACTATCTGTTTTGGGCTGGCAGCGAGCATGGGGGCTTTTTTATTAACATCTGGAACTGCCGGAAAGCGGATGTCTTTACCTGACTCCCGGATTATGATTCACCAACCCCTGGGTGGCGCTCAAGGACAAGCTATTGACATTGAAATTCAAGCGCGAGAAATTCTTTACATTAAGGGCGAATTAAATCAATTAATGGCCAAGCATACTGGTCAACCCTTGGAGAGAATTGAGGCTGATACCGAGCGCGACTTTTTCATGTCAGCAGAAGAGGCGAAGAATTATGGTTTGATCGATCAGGTCATTTCTAGACAAAATCTTCCCACAGCAGGGTAAATCGTCGTCATTCTGAAATAAGAGGCTGATATGTCTAAGTACGACTCCCATTTAAAATGTTCATTTTGTGGCAAGTCTCAAGAGCAGGTACGTAAATTAATCGCAGGTCCGGGAGTCTACATCTGCGATGAATGCGTTGACTTGTGTAATGAAATCCTCGATGAGGAATTGTTGGATACTAGTGCTGCGGCTGCGTCACAACCGGCGCAAAAGTCAGAACCAACGGAAAAACGTCGTACCAGTTCGTCTAATCTCTCGTTTAATCAAATCCCTAAACCGAGAGAGATTAAAAATTATTTAGACGAACACGTTATCGGCCAAGATGAAGCCAAAAAGGTGCTATCTGTGGCTGTTTACAATCATTATAAGCGATTGGCTATTCTTCAGTCTAAGGGTAATGCCAATGCTGGGACAGATGATGCCATCGAACTACAAAAGTCCAACATTTTACTGATTGGACCGACTGGTTGCGGTAAGACTCTCTTGGCACAAACTCTGGCGAAAATCCTGGATGTTCCCTTTGCTGTTGCTGATGCTACAACCCTGACGGAAGCTGGGTATGTGGGTGAGGATGTGGAAAATATCCTGTTGCGTCTGTTGCAGGTGGCAGATTTGGATGTGGAGGAGGCTCAACGGGGTATTATCTACATTGATGAAATTGATAAAATCGCCCGGAAGAGTGAGAATCCCTCAATTACCAGAGATGTTTCTGGGGAAGGGGTACAGCAAGCTTTATTGAAAATGTTGGAGGGGACTATTGCTAATGTTCCACCCCAGGGCGGACGTAAGCACCCATATCAAGATTGTATCCAAATTGATACGAGCAATATTTTGTTTGTCTGTGGTGGCGCTTTTGTCGGTTTAGAAAAAGTTGTAGATCAGAGGGTTGGGAAAAAGTCAATTGGCTTTGTGCAACCAGGTGATGTGCAAACTAAGGAAAAACGGGCTGCTGATACATTACGTCATCTGCAACCAGATGATTTGGTGAAATTTGGCATGATTCCTGAGTTTATTGGTCGGATTCCTATGGTGGCTGTGGTTGATCCTTTGGATGAGGATGCGCTGATGGCAATTCTAACTGAACCACAGAGTGCTTTGGTGAAACAGTACCAAAAACTGCTGAATATGGATAATGTCCAGTTGGATTTTAAACCAGAGGCGTTAAAAGCGATCGCTCAAGAGGCTTATCGGCGAAAAACTGGAGCGCGGGCTTTACGCGGTATTGTGGAAGAGTTGATGCTGGATGTAATGTATGAGTTACCCTCTCGCAAGGATGTGACTCGCTGTACAATTACTAAGGAAATGGTGGAAAAACGTTCTACTGCTGAACTAATAGTACATCCTTCTTCTTTACCTAAACCAGAGTCGGCTTAAAAGTCATTAGTCACTAGTCATTAGTCATTTGGATTTTGACTCTTGACTCTTGATTTTTTAATTTTTAATTCTTAGTTTTTAATTCTTGCAATGACTTATATAAATGTTCGGGGTGTAGACCATTATTACGAGTGGATGAAAAAACCATCAAATGTTATGAAACCGGTGATGGTTTTTTTGCATGGTTGGGCTGGTTCAGCGAGATATTGGCAAAGTACGGCTGAGGCTTTATTAGATAATTTTGATTGTTTATTATATGATTTACGGGGTTTTGGTCGTTCTCAATGTCAACCCCAAAATAATGGGAATTTAAGTTATGAATTAACAGAATACGCGGAAGATTTGGCGGTTTTATTAAATGAGTTAAATCTTGATCGTGTTTATGTTAATGCCCATTCTATGGGTGCTTCTATTGCAACTTTATTTTTTAATCGTTATCCCGAAAGAGTTGCTAAGGGAATTTTAACTTGTAGCGGCATTTTTGAATATGATGAAAAAGCTTTTTCTGCTTTTCATAAATTTGGTGGTTATGTGGTGAAATTCCGCCCGCAGTGGTTAAGTAAAATTCCTTTGGCTGATAAAATGTTTATGGCTAGATTTTTACATCGTTCTATTCCTAAAGCGGAAAGTCAGGCTTTTTTAGAAGATTTTGTTAATGCCCATTATGAAGCGGCTTTAGGGACTATCTATACCTCTGTGAGTAAGGAACAAGCGGAAACAATGCCGGGAGAATTTGCGAAGTTAACTATACCAACTTTGCTGATTGCTGGGGAACATGACATTATTATTCCGGCTGAATTGGGGAAAACGGCGGCGGCTTTAAGTGATAAGGTTCAATTAAATATTATTCCCAATACGGCACATTTTCCGATGTTGGAAGACTCAGAAACTTATTTAGCAATAGTCAAAGAGTTTTTGAATAATTGATATAGCGGTTATTGGCAGGGGAAGGGCGCAAGCCCTGCGCCCCTACGGTTTTGAGATGTGTGTTATTTTAGAGGTAAATAGGGGGTAAGTTTATGACAATTACCAGTAATTTTACTACTAAGTTACAAGGACTCTATGAAACTGATGATTATTTATGGTTATTAGAAACTATTAATTTATTGAAACAAGGTCGTTTTGATGAGGTGGATTTAGAGAATTTAATTGAGGAGTTGGAAGATTTGGGAAGTGAAAAGAAAAATGCTGTAGAAAGTTTATTACAGCAAATTATTAGACATTTATTACTGTATCAGTATTGGACTATTGAAGTTGAGAGAAATTCTGGTCATTGGCAAGCTGAGATTTATAGTTTTCGAGATCAACTTAATGCTAAATTAACCACAAATTTACACAATCATTTAGTTGAAGAAAAATCAAAAATTTACCAAAGGGCATTAGGATATGTGCAAAGAAAAACTAATTTTCAGGTTGATTTTCCCGCAGAATGTCCTTATTCTCTTGAACAATTATTAGATATTGAT
>NZ_VILC01000045.1:35455-59179 GCF_009712065.1 Aphanizomenon sp. UHCC 0183
GTTAAAAGTTTATTAGAACAAGTGATTAGACATTTATTATTACTGCAATATTGGACAGAGGAATCTGAAAGAAATTATTATCATTGGCAGTCGGAAATTTTAGGTTTTCGTTATCAACTTGAGGATAGATTAACAACGAATTTACGTAATTATCTAGCTAATGAGATGGGTTATATTTATAATCGGGCTTTGAAATATGTGCAGATAAAAACTAAGTTTAAAGTTGATTTTCCCGCAGAATGTCCTTATACTCTTGAACAATTGTTAGATATTAATTATTTAGGTTAATAGAAATCCAGAAATCCAGGGAATAAATTCCCTGTCTCATAGCTAAAGTCGGTTAAAACCGACTATTTTACATATACCAGGAGTGCATTTTATGAAGTTCAATCGCAGTCAAGTTAAAACATATCTCCAATCATCTGATTTTACATCTTTATTTATTGAAGAGTTGGGTTGGGATTATGCTGATGTTTCTCCCATTTATTTAACTGTAGATGAGGAAAATTATACTATAGAAGCTGCTGCCCAAAAACGCGGGATGATGGTTTATCATTGTGTATCTGAAAATGGCATTTTACCCAATTCTAAAATCAGAAAAAAGATTGATACGGAAGTTACAAGTTATAGTCAAGAACATTTAATTATTTATACTGATAAAAAGCAAGAAAAGCAGGTTTGGCAATGGGTAAAAAGAGAATCTGCAAATAAAACTAAAGCCAAGGAAACTACTTTTAATATTACTCAATCTGGAGAGTTATTAACTCAAAAGTTGGAATCTTTATTTATTGATTTTGCTGAGGAAGAAAATTTAACTTTAACTGATGTTACTCAACGCACTCAAAAGGCTTTTGATATTGAAAAGATTACTAAAAAGTTTTTTGATGATTTTCAGTTGGAACATCGGAAATTTGTTACTTTTATTAAAGGTATAGATAATATCAAAGATGCTAATTGGTATGCTTCGGTAATTTTGAATCGGTTGATGTTTATTTATTTTCTCCAGAAAAAGGGGTTTTTAGATCATGGAAATACTGATTATTTACAAGATAAGTTGAAGGTTAGTCAAACCAAAGGTAAAGATTTATATTATCAAGAGTTTTTACAAGCTTTGTTTTTTGATGGTTTTGGTAAGGCTGAAAAGTTCCGTAAAGATGGAACTGCGGCTTTAATTGGTAAAATTAAATATATTAATGGTGGTTTATTTTTACCCCATATTATTGAAGAGAAATATCGCGGAAAAATTAGAATTAGTGATGCTGGTTTTGAGGATATATTTAAGTTATTTTCTGGTTATACTTGGCATTTAGATGATACTCCCAGTGGTAAGGATGATGAAATTAATCCTGATGTTTTAGGGTATATTTTTGAGAAGTATATCAACCAAAAGGAGTTTGGCGCTTATTATACTAAACCGGAAATTACTAATTATCTTTGTGAACGGACTATTAATAAGTTTATTAGTGGGAAAATAAACCCCCCCCAACCCCCCCTTGCTAAGGGGGGGAGTGAAGAAGAACAAGGAAACGCCCCCCTTATTATTCGTGAGAAAATAAACCCCCCCCAACCCCCCCCCCAACCCCCCCTTGCTAAGGGGGGGAGTGAAGAAGAACAAGGAAAAGCCCTGCTTTACAAGGAAGGAAGTGACGAAGAAAAAGCCCCTCTTTACAAGGGGGGTTGGGGGGGTAAAAATCTGAATAATCAATTGTGTCAGCAATTATTAGATGAGATATTACCTCAGCTTTCAATTTTAGATCCTGCTTGTGGTAGTGGGGCTTTTTTGGTGGCTGCTTTACAACATTTAATTAAGATTTATACTGCCATTTTTGACTTTATTCAAGTTTCGGGAAATGAGTCAAATCAAGCTAGATTAAGTAAGATTAAACAAGATCATCCTTCTTTGGATTATTATATTAAAAAACGGGTAATTACTGACAATCTCTATGGTGTGGATATCATGGAGGAAGCGGTAGAAATTGCCAAGTTACGGTTATTTTTAAGTTTGGTTGCTTCTGCGAAAACTGTTGATGATTTAGAACCTTTACCTAATGTTGATTTTAACATTATGGCAGGTAATTCTTTAATTGGTTTGATTCGGGTTGATGATAAACGTTTTGATATTGTGGGAAACCCTGATATTTTACAACAATTAAAAGCCCAGGATTATCAAACTATTTTAAATGAGAAAAATGAAAGTATTAGAAAGTACAAGGAACACGCTTTTATTGCGGGAAAAGTTGAAGATACGGAACAAGAAGATCGTTTACAATTTTTGAGACATCATATTAATGATGTTAACCGGGAATCTTTGGTTAAGTTAAATCAATTGTTGTTAGATGAGTTTGGGAATTTAAAGATTAAATATGAGGAAGTGCAGTTAAAAGGTAAAGCTACTAAACGGGTTTTAAATATTGCTGATATGGAAGCATTAAAACCTTTTCATTGGGGTTATCATTTTGATCAAATTATTGCTAGGGGTGGTTTTGATATTATTTTGGGTAATCCTCCTTGGGAGATTTTTAAACCACAAGCTAAGGAGTTTTTTGCGGAATATAGTGATTTAGTGACTAAGAATAAGATGGACATTAAGACTTTTGAGAAGGAACAAAAGCAGTTATTAGCAAATCCTGAAGTTGCTGCTGCTTGGTTACAGTATCAAAGTCAATATCCTCATGTGAGTTTATATTTTAGAAGTGCTGAACAATATCTTAATCAGATTTCTGTGGTTAATGGGAAAAAACAGGGAACTGATATTAATTTATATAAGTTGTTTGTGGAACAATGTTTGAATTTACTTTCTCCACATGGTGAATGTGGTTTGGTGATTCCTAGTGGGATTTATACTGATTTGGGAACTAAGCAACTCCGAGAAATGTTGTTTTCGCAAACTAAGATCACTGGTTTATTCTGTTTTGAAAATAAAAAGGCTATTTTTGAAGGAGTACACAAAAGTTTTAAGTTTGTGGTTTTGACTTTTCAAACCCTTGTAGGGGCGAATGGCCATTCGCCCCTACCATTACAGGGTACAATATCATTTCCTGCTAAGTTTATGCGTCATGATGTGGGAGAGTTGAATAGTTTTCCTGATGATGATTGTCTTCATATTTATGTGGATTTAATTAAACGGTTATCTCCTGATTCTATTTCGGTAATGGAGTTTAAATCTGATTTAGATATTTTCATAGCTGAAAAAATGAGTCAGTTTCCTTTGTTGGGTGAGGAAATTCAGGATAAGTGGAATATTAAACTAACACAAGAACTGCACATGACAAATGATAGTTATTTATTTCATAAAGAATATCACGAAGGATTAGTACCTCTGATTCAAGGAAATATGTTTCATCAATTCAATTATAATTTTGCAGAACCTAAATATTGGATTGAGTTAAGTGAAGGAAGAAAAAAACTTTTGGGTAAAAATGAAGACAATAAGCAAAAACTTTCCTATCAAGATTATCGTTTAGTTCATAGAAGAATTGCAAGCAGTACAAATGAGCGTAGTTTAATTGCTTGTGTATTACATAAAAATAGATTTTGTGCTGATACGGCCCAAAGTATCAAAAATTTATTACCTTACAATGTTACTTTATTCTTAACAGGAGTTTTTAATTCTTTTGTTTTAGATTATGAAATTCGTAAAAGAATTACATCTCATTTAGATATGCACTTTATGTATAGCTTAACTATTCCCAGATTAACAGAAAAAGACCCATTTTTTCAAGAAATAGTAGAACGTGCAGCCAAGCTAATTTGTACAACACCAGAATATGATGAATTAGCGAAAGAAGTAGGTTTAGGAAGTCATAAAAACGGAATTACAGACGAGAGGGAAAGAGGGAAAATCCGCGCCGAATTAGATGGAATAATTGCCCATTTATATGGGTTAACAGAAGGGGAATTTAGTCATATATTGAGTACGTTTCCTATTGTTGCGGAAACTGTGAAAGATGCGGCTTTAAAGGCCTATCGGGATTTGGGCTGATGATTAATAACGTCAACGTAGGTAATAAAAATGGATTAAGATTAAAACTAAGATCATGCTTGAAACAGTTCTATAACTGACTTAATTTCATCCATTGTTACATCTGTTTGTTCCAGTTTAGAATAAATTAACAGTAAAAGGACATTTGTAGGTGATTCAATTTTATAAATAATTCGATAACCACTACTTTTCCCTTTTTGAATGTCACTGTTGCGAACTCTTACCTTCAAAACTGTATACCCTGTTCCTGCAATTTGATCACCTAAAAAATTACCACTTTGTAATTCTTCAATTATTGGTTGAATATCAGTACGAATATGGCGATATTTTTTTGACAAACTGCGTATTTTTTGTTTAAAATTATCGGTAAAATTAACGATAACAAATGGTGTTTCACTCAACATCAATACCTTCCCAAAGTTCTGAAATTGGATGAACTTTACCTGCTTTAGCTTCTTGTAATGAGGTTTTCAAACTTTCTAAAACAACTGCTTTTGATTCATCATCTTCATCTAATTCATCTTCAATAAACAAAACGATTAATTTAACCCGACTTGGTTTATTAACTATCAGAGGATGATCTAAAGAAATGTTACCATTTTGATCAATCCTTGCCATTATTTCTTGCGCTATCATATTTACTCACCTGTAATTACTACAACTATTTTACTATATTATAGTAAACATTGATCAAGATCCCAGACTTCTGTTTTAATTGTGTCAATAAATCATAAATTGTATGGTGCATCAGATTGCATAAATCCTGTTAGAATAAAATAGTAACTACATCCTAGAAATTAGTTATGTTATGCGTCGAGACACAATCTTTTACAAACTATTTCAACAATATCCATCTTTATTATTTCAACTGTTGGAAAATCCTCCAGAAAATGCCGATAGTTATAAATTTGATTCCGTAGCAATTAAAGAACCAAAATTTGAAATTGATGGCGTATTTTTACCACCAGAAAATGAAAATCCAGGAGTTGTATATTTTTGTGAGGTGCAATTTCAAAAAGATGAAATATTGTATGAAAGAGTAGTAGCTGAATCTTCCTTATATTTCTATCGTAATCGGACTAGATTTAGTGATTGGGAAGCAGTAATAATTTATCCATCTCGTAACATCGAACAAAGCAATATTTATCCACTGCGGGCATTTTTGAACAGTGATCAAGTACATAGAGTATACTTAGATGAATTGGGGGATATTCATCAATTACCAACATGGGTAGGAGTGATGATATTAACCACTTTAGAAGAAAGTCAAGCACCAGAAGCAGCTAGGTATTTATTAACAAAAACTAAGGAAGAAATACCATCATCATCAAATAGCGTCATAATAGAAATGATCACAACTATCATGATGTACAAGTTTGAAAATCTCAACCGTCAAGAGGTAGAATCTATGTTAGGAATCACACTCAAACAAACACGAGTTTATCAAGAAATTAAAGAAGAAGGCCGGGAACAAGGAAAAGAAGAAGGAAGGAAAGAAGGACGAGAAGAAGGACTAGAAGAAGCAACTTTTAATTTAGTCATGCGACTGTTGAGTAAGCGGTTTGGTAAAATATCGCCGAAAATACGCGGTTCTGTTGCTGGTTTATCCTTACATATTTTAGAAGATTTGAGTGAAGCATTATTAGATTTTAATAATGTGGAGGATTTACTTGCTTGGTTAGCAAAAGTTGAAGATTAAGATATAATATCCCCGACTTCTATCATCAATTTATCATTTATTCACAAGATTTATCAAAGAAGTCGGGGATATGGAAATATGCTATAATTCAGACAATTAACTAATATAAACAACTATGCCTCGGATTTTTGATAATATTAATGATCAACTATTACCTATACTCAAAAAAAGCCTCCAATCTGCAAATAGGGCTGATTTTTGTGTGGGTTATTTTAACTTGCGAGGATGGAAATTAATTCAAGAGGAAATTGAACAATTTACCGGAGGAGAAAATAATTGTTGTCGGTTATTAATTGGAATGCAAAAACTTCCCAAAGATGAACTTCAGGAACTATTAGGTTTAGGAATATCCCAAAAACCCGTAGATAGAAATAAATCTTTTCAACTGCAAAAACGCATAGTTCAGGAATTTCGACAACAATTAATGATTGGAAAACCTAATAATGCTGATGAATTGGGTTTAAAAAGACTTAAATCACAATTAAAATCTCAAAAAGTAGTTGTGAAACTCTATTTACGTCATCCCCTCCACGCGAAACTATATTTAGTTCCTCAAAATCATGCCAATTTACCCGCAATCGGTTTTTTAGGAAGTAGTAATTTAACCTTTTCAGGATTATCAGCACAGGGAGAATTAAATGTTGATATTTTAGATCATGATGCTACCCATAAATTACAAACTTGGTTTAATGAACGTTGGGAAGATAACTTTTGTTTAGATATTTCTGAACAATTAGCAAAAATTATAGATGAAAGTTGGGCAACAGACAAGTTAATTGATCCTTATTATGTGTATCTGAAAATAGCTTATCATCTATCGCAAGAAGCGCGAGATGGTTTAAGTCAATATCAAATACCTTCAGACTTTCAATTATTTCCTTTTCAAGCAGCAGCAGTGAAAATAGCCGCGCATTATGTTAACCGTCGTGGTGGTGTGATGATTGGGGATGTGGTAGGATTAGGAAAGACTTTAGTTGGAACAGCTATAGCGAAAATTATTGAAGATGAACTGGGAATTAGTACCTTGATTATTTGTCCTAAAAATCTTGTTTCTATGTGGGAAAAATATCGAGAAGAATATGGTTTAAGAGGTGCAGTAATTTCTATTAGTCAAGTTAGTAAAATATTACCCACAATTCCCGCTCGTTTTCGGTTAGTCTTAATAGATGAAAGTCATAATTTAAGAAATCGAGATGGACAACGTTATGCAGCTATTAAAGAATATATAGAACAAAGCGGAAGTCGGTGTATTTTACTGACTGCAACTCCTTATAATAAAAGCTATTTTGACTTATCTGCACAGTTACGGTTATTCGTTCCTGAATCAAAATATTTAGGGATTAAACCAGACAATTTAATTACAAAATTAGGTGGTGAACATGAATTTAAACGTAAATATCCACAAACTGATGTAAAAACTTTAGCAGCATTTGAAAAAAGCGAACATTTTGAAGATTGGCAACAATTAATGAATCGTTATATGATTAGGAGAACTCGCAGTTTTATTAAAAATAATTATGCTGATACAGATCCTTTAAATGGACGTAAATATTTACAATTTACTGATGGTACTCGTTCTTATTTTCCTGTGCGGATTCCCAAAACTGCTAAATTTACGATTAATAATGATGATAATTATGGAAAATTATACTCTAGTGAAGTTGTCGAAATTATCAATTCTCTATCTTTACCCCGTTACGGTTTAGGAAATTACACTTTAGATAAATATAAACAACCTCCCACAGCAACAGAACAACAGATTTTAAATGGTTTATCTCGTGCGGGAAGACGGTTAATGGGTTTTTGTCGCACGAATTTATTTAAAAGATTAGAAAGTAGTGGTATTGCTTTTTTAGAGTCTTTAGAACGGCACATTTTACGGAATTATGTTTATCTTTATGCTTTAGAAAATAAGTTAGATATTCCGATTGGTACACAGGATGCAGAATTTTTAGATACTTGTAATAATGATGAAGATGCTGATACGGTTAATTCTACAGCTTTAGATTTTGAAATAGCTGATGATGAAAATGATGATAATGATGAAATTAGTTTGGCAAGTTTAACCAGTAAAGATACGGAATATAAACGTCAAGCAAAAGCTATTTATGAACTTTATCAAACCAAATATCAAAAACGCTTTAAATGGTTAGATTCTCGATTGTTCAAATCTGAATTAAAAAAAGATTTACGCGAAGATGCTTTATTGTTATTGAAGTTGTTAAATAATTGCGGAGAATGGAGTTATAAATTAGATCAAAAGTTTCAAACTTTGCAAGGGTTATTAACGGAAACTCATGCATATGAGAAGGTTTTGATTTTCACTCAATTTGCAGATACAGCGCGTTATTTACAAGAATCTTTAGAAAAAGAGAATATTCAACAAGCTGCATTAGTAACAGGAAAAATAAATGATCCGACATCAATAGCATATCGGTTTAGTCCAGAAAGTAATAAACAAAATATTCCCCAAGAACAACAAATTAGAATTTTAATTGCTACTGATGTTTTAAGTGAGGGTCAAAATTTACAAGATTGTCGGATTATTATTAATTATGATTTACCTTGGGCAATTATTCGCTTAATTCAAAGAACGGGAAGAGTAGATAGAATTGGACAAAAAGCGGCAGAAATTTTCTGCTATTCCTTTTTACCTGCGGAGGGAGTAGAGGAATTAATCAATCTGCGCGGAAGATTAGGGGAAAGGTTACAAGAAAATGCTAATGTGGTGGGAACAGATGAGGCATTTTTTGAAGATACTCTTTCCTATCAAGAAATTCTTGATCTTTATCATGAAAAGTCTGGTATTTTAGATGAAGCAGAAGATGGAGAGGTTGATTTAACATCGGAAGCTTTTCAAATTTGGAAAAATGCCATAGATGCTGATCCTGATTTAGAGAAGATTATTAAAAATCTGCCTAATGTTATCTATTCTACCCGCGAATATCAAGGAACAAATTTAGATCCTGAAGGTGTATTAATGTATCTTCGCACTGCTGATGGTACAGATGCTTTAGCTTGGATAAATAGGGAAGGAGAAAGTGTAACTCAATCGCAAATGCGAATTTTGAGAATGGCTAGATGTAACCGGAATACACCCCCTTTAGAAAAGCATCCCCAACATCATGAAATTGTCTCGCAAGGGGCTGATTTGGTATTGGAACAGCATAAAACGACTGGAGGACAATTAGGAAGCTCTAAAGGGGCAAGATATCGAACATATTATAGATTAGATGCTTATATTAAGAAGACAGAAACCCCATTATTTTCATCGTTATTTTCATTAGGTGAAGATTGGCAAACTTTGAAAAAAGCCGTTGAAGAAATCTATCTTTATCCATTAAAAGAAACGACGATTGTTAAACTTAATCGGCAGTTGAAAAGTGGGATTAGTGATGAACAATTAGCCACAATGATTATTTCTTTACGTGATAATAATTCCCTGTGTGTGATTCATCCTGAAGACGGACAACAGGAAGCGCAAATTATTTGTTCATTAGGGTTATTTCCGGGACAACTGACAAATTAAATTAGTCCTAATTCCCGTTTTAGTAAGTTGATGGACTGTGTGCCGATGTAGTTTTCACAGCGAATCAGTTTGGGTGGACGGATGAGGTCTTCTAGGACTGTTTGTATAGCTGCTTGGGTTGTGGCATAGCTGACTTGATCTGTACAAAATATTATTTCTGAGCGTTTAACGATCGCGTGTAGTTTATAAGCATCCTTTGGTTGAGCAGTCATGACTAATATTTCGTCTCCTCGTAAACCGTGGAGAATGACTTCTGTGGCTCTGAGAATACCAGGACTGAGGCTAACTATACCAATACAACTGGATTTGGGTAGGCTTTTCACGACAGTCATTTCTTTGCCATAGTCGTGAATATCTAGGGGAATCACGCGAACTGCTTTGGGTGCAGCGATCGCTTCCACTTCTCCGATAAAATAACGACTGGTGACTAATGTGGCTGAAGTGGTTTGGTCTAATACTCCAATCAGTTGTTCCATTGCGACTAGCTGGAGGGGGATTTGCAGGGATTCTTCTAACTCATCAACCATTAATTCCCCAGCCCCAATATCTTGAGATGGTGTCACCACTAATACTCTGGTACTACAACGCAAGCGCCAGTCAACTTCTGCTAAAAATAGTTCTCGTGATTGATTGAGAGAACAACCTTGACCCAGTAACTCATCTAGGGCTTGTTGCACCACCTTATAGGCTTGAGGATTTTGTTTGAGCATGGGAGACTGGGATCTGCTTCCGCCTTCATGACCTTGAGCGCGGACATAGATGCCTGAACCTGCTAAACTTTCGACAAATCCTTCTTCCTCCAATTGGCGGTAAACTTTACTGATGGTGTTGCGATGTAATCCAGTTTGCATGGCTAAAGCCCTGGTACTGGGTAGTTTATATGCAGGTGAATATTGCCCAGAGGCGATCGCAAATCTGATCTGATTAAACAGTTGATTAGATGCAGGAATTTCACTATCTGGCTGAATACGGAATTGAATCATTACCAATTCTGCTCCATAAGACTTATACAAATAGCCATAATTTACCTGTTAAATATATGATTAATGGGTTAGTTTGCTATGGAAAATATTATCACAGAAGAATACACCAAATCAGAAGGTAAGGGTCAAAATGAATGTAAGTCCGATCAGTAAATAAATCGGGTTCTTCGGTTATTTTTATGGAAAACCTGGTTCAAAATCATTGAAAGCCCTATTGTGTAGGCATTTCATTGAAAATATGGAAATAATTGTTTATAACCCTTGTCCCGTAAGGGTTTTGTTATCATCAATCCTCAATCACCATAAAAGAGACGCAAGAGCCATAAATCGTAATTCACAACGCCATTAGTGGTTACTAATTGCTGATAGATATAACTATTATTAACTTGTGCTTCGTACCTCTTACCTATTTCCCTACTCACAACTTATATTATGACAGAGTCAGCAATACAGACTACAATAATTCAAATTCCTCAAGACAATTTGCAAATAGCCGCCTATTTAGCTCAACCCACCGCGCCCGGTTCTTATCCGGGAATTGTCGTTCTCCAGGAGATTTTTGGGGTTAACGCGCATATTCGGGATGTCACCGAACGGATTGCTAAACTAGGATATGTGGCGATCGCTCCAGCCCTGTTTCAACGTCAAGCCCCTGGATTTGAAACTGGTTACACGCCCGAAGACGTGGAAATAGGCAAAAAATACGCTTGGTCACAAACCACAGCATCAGAACTTTTAAGCGATATTCAAGCAGCTATTGACTACTTAAAAACTTTACCCAATGTTAAACCAGATGGATTTGGTTGTATTGGCTTTTGTTTTGGTGGTCACGTCGCCTATCTAGCTGCTACACTCTCTGATATTAAAGCCACTGCTTCCTTTTACGGTGCGGGGATCACTACTCGTACTCCCGGAGGTGGAAATCCCAGTATTACCCGGACATCAGCAATTAAAGGCACTATCTACACCTTTTTTGGTAAGGAAGATGCGAGTATTCCTCCAGAACAAGTAGACGAGATTACCGCCGAACTTGCAAAATATCACATTTCTCATCGTCTGTTTCGTTACGATGGATCTGGTCATGGATTTTTTTGTGACCGTCGTGCCAGTTATAATTCTAAAGCTGCGGCAGATGCTTGGGAGCAAGTTCAACAACTTTTTAGCCAACTAGTAGTCTGTTAACCCGAAAATGACGGGTGAAGGCAAGTAGGGGAAGCAGGGGAGGTAGGGGAGGTGGGGGAGGTGGGGGAGGTGGGGGAGGTAGGGGAGGTGGGGGAGGTAGGGGAGGTGGGGGAGGGAAGAACAGAAGTTTTTTCCGATCATTACCCGTCAAAATAAATTTGACGAACTACTAGTACCGCAGGGCAGAAGTCAAAAGTCAATACTTCGACAAGCTCAGTAACCAGTTAAAAGTCAAAACTAAGACGTTATAGGCTTCTTAACAATTTAGAATAGTTGGTTTATTTCCGCCAATCTGTACTAGCCTAACCACTGACAACTGACAACTGACAACTGACAACTGACAACTGACAACTAAACAAATAACAATTTATCTTCAAACGTCATGAATTCCGAATCTAAACTTTCTCAAACAGCCAACTCGTCTTTTTCAATGGATGATTTTGCCAAAGCCTTGGAAAAACACGATTACCAATTTCAAAAAGGACAAGTTGTTCGTGGTAAAGTTTTCCAAGTTGACCACGATGGCGCTTATGTTGATATTGGTGGGAAATCCTCCGCGTTTCTTCCCCAAGAAGAGGCTTCCTTGAGAGCAGTAGCTGATTTGTCGGAAGTATTACCGATGAATGAGGAACTAGAGTTTTTGATTATTCGGGATCAGGATGCTGAAGGTCAAGTTACCATTTCCCGCAAGCAATTGGAAGTGAAACAAATTTGGGAAAAACTGTTAGAAATGCAGGAGAATTCCCAAAGTGTGCAAGTACGGGTAACAGGTGTCAATAAAGGTGGTGTCACTGTTGATCTTCTAGGTGTTCGGGGTTTTATTCCGCGATCGCACATCGCCGAACGTGATAACCTAGAAGCACTCAAAGGTCAAACTCTCACCGTAGGCTTTTTAGAAATCAATCGGGAAACCAATAAACTCGTTCTCTCTCAACGTTTAGCCGCTCGTTCTAGCAACTTCAGTTTATTAGAAATCGGTCAATTAATCGAAGGAAAAATTACTGGCATCAAACCTTTTGGTGTATTCGTAGATTTTAACGGTGTCAGCGCCTTACTACACATCAAACAAGTGAGCCAAAAATTCATTGACTCTTTAGAAAAAATCTTTCAAATTGGTCAACCAATTAAGGCTGTAATTATTGATTTAGACGAAGGTAAAGGTCGAGTTGCTATTTCTACCAGAGTCCTGGAAAACTTCCCCGGTGAAGTTGTGGAAAACTTTGCAGAAGTCATGGATTCCGCCGAAGCTCGTGCTAATCGTGCAGCTAATAAAACGGCTGAATAGGTAATTGCTAATTGACCCAGATCCCCGACTTCTTGCAGGAATTTATCATTGATTAACAAAATCAAAAAAGAAGTCGGGGATATTAACTTTATTTAAATCAGCTAAAATAATCAATATTATCAATTGAACGCAGATAAACGCAGATAAACGCAGATGAAGAGGGATGAATTAATTAATGGATTTCATGTTTCTGTGCAGCCTTATATAAAATTGGTATAAGCTAAATATTAAAAAATCGGTCTGTAAAAAAATAAGATAGGAAACTCCTATTTATGAATAATTTACCTGAAAACAAATCTAATTCCCAAGCCGGTGGCGGTTTACCTGTAATCCAATATTGGGTGGAAAAAACTCTCTCACCCCAAGGATTACAATTATGGCAAACTCTCAATCATAAAAGTGCCTGTTTATCCTGTGCTTGGGGTACAGGTGGACAAAAGGGAGGGTTTGTTAATGAAGCAGGAGAATACTTACAACGTTGTGCTAAAAGTGTAGAAGCCATTGCTGCGGAATTGCAACCAGGAATTAAACCAGATTTTTTCCAACAATATAATATTAATGAATTACAACAACTGACCTCTCAAGAATGCGATGATTTAGGTAGACTGACTTATCCTCTCATCCTCAAATCAGGTTCATCTCATTATCAACGCATTAGCTGGGAAGAAGTTTATCAAATCGCCACAACAGCTTTTCAACAACCAGCAGAAAAGATTGCTAGTTATAGTTCTGGACGTTCATCTAATGAAGCTGCATATTTATTACAATTGTTAATGCGATCGCTTGGTAGTAATAATCTAGCAGATTGTTCAGATTTATGTCACATCCCCTCAACCATTGGCTTAAAAAAAGTTTTCGGTTCAGGCACATCAATGGTAAGTTTAGAAGGCTTACAACATAGTGATTGTCTAGTTTTAATTGGTTCTAACGCACCTGCAAATCATCCCCGCTTGATGAACGAATTGATCAAATTGCGAGCAAGAGGCGGTAAAGTAATTATTATTAACCCCCAAATAGAAATCGGTTTAGTCAAATTTGCTTCGCCAGCATTTCCCATTAAATCATTACTCACAGGTGGTTCAGATATCTCTTCTTTATATTTACAACCGATTCCTGGTACTGATGTGGCATTATTTGTGGGGTTGCAAAAATCCCTCATTGCCCAAAATTTAATCAAAATAGAATATCTCCAATCCTACACTCAAAACTGGCAACAAATTTTAGATTACGCAGAAAATATATCCTGGGATCATATCACTAAAACCTGCGGATTATCCCAAGAAGAAATTACAGCCACAGCTTATATCATTGGCAAATCAGAAAGTGTAGTATTTGCTTGGGCTATGGGAATCACCCAACAAGCCAACGGTGTAGATAATGTTTTTAGTATCGCAAATACAGCCTTAATTACAGGTAACGCTGGTAAAATTGGCGCGGGAACAATGCCCATTCGAGGACATTCTAACGTGCAAGGATTTGGTTCAATGGGTGTGACTGTGAATTTGCGCGAAGAAATCAAACAAGCACTATCCAAACTATTAGGAAAACCCCTCAATGAAACTCCTGGTTATCATACCCGTGATTTAATAGCAGCAGCAGAATTAGGAAAGATCAATACTCTCTTTTGTTTAGGAGGAAACTTATATGCAGCTAACCCAGATTTACAACAAGCAAAACAGGCTTTATCACAAATAGAAACCATTTTTTATGTAGCAACAAAACCGAATCTAGGACATTTTCATGGATTAGGAAAACAGCAAACTTTAATATTACCTGTTTTCAATCGGTTTGAAAATCCCCATAAGACTACAACAGAATCAGGTAATAATTTTGTGAGGTTAAATGATGCAGGTAAAAGTCATTTACACCCAGGCAATTCTGATTTAATTTCTGAAGTAGAATTAATTACAGAAATTGCCCATCGTCTACATGATGAAAATCCGATTAATTGGCGTAAATTACAAGATACTATTTATGTTAGAGAATTAATTGCTAAAACCATTCCTGGCTATGAAAAAATAGGTGAAATTGATCAAACTCAGGCAGAATTTACCATTGCCGGGCGGATTTTTGATGAACCGAAATTTCCCACTTTTAATGGTAAAGCGCAGATGTTTGTTACCCCTTTACCACAATTAACTTTACCGCATAAATCAACTTTTGGGGTTGAGGAAAATCAGCCAGGAATTGTAGTCATATTGGGAACAGGACGCAGCTATGGACAACATAACACGGTAGTTTATCGCAGTGAAGATAAATATCGCAATATGCCCCATCGTCATTGTATTTTAATGAATAGTTTGGATATACAAAAAGCAGGATTTCAGGAACATCAACAAGTTACAGTTAAAGGAAATGCGGGGGAATTAGAAAATATTGAAATTATTTGTGGTGCAATTCGTGAAGGGGTAGCTTTTATGTTTTATCCTGAAGCTAACGTTTTATCTAAAGCAGATATTGACCCCAAAAGTGGGATACCTGCTTATAAAAGAGTTCCAGTTTTTGTTTATAAATAAAATCTCGTTCCCAGTCTCCAGACCTACGGTGTACACACAAGTTATCGAATCACCATTATTCCTCAAATTACCCCACCCTAACCCTCCCCGATGCTTTGGGGAGGGAACTGGAGGGAACTGGATTTTCTTGTTTCCCCCAAGTTAAAACTGTTCCCTGTTCCCTTGTCCTCACAGACAACCTATTCAGCAAACCCCAAGTATGAATTCACGAGTCTTTGACTCCACTTAACAAAAAAGCAGAGTCTTCGGAAATTTATGCCAAAAAAGGCTCAAATCCGTTATTTGATATATACTGTCACAAAATACTATTAACAGTCTAGTTATAATAAACAGCAAGACTTTGAGCCATCTACCAAGGAGTTTAAATTTTACAACAAGCCTGTAAATCTCTCATCATTTTGCAGAATTTTCAAAATCTGCTTAATTTCCTGGGTGCGGTCTTTCTTCACTACCAGAGTAACATTGCGATCGCGCACAATCACCACATCCTCTAAACCAATCGTGACAATGACATCATCAGCATTGGAGGCATAAACAATCGCTCCCTGAGTATCTAAACCCACATGAGTAGCAAGTTCTACATTAGGATTATCATCCTGCTTCAGCAAGCGTTCAATAGCATTCCAGTCACCCAGATCATCCCAACCAAATGCTACTGGCAAAACATAAGCTAGACTGGTTTTTTCCATTAAAGCATAATCTATACTTTTCTTAGGTAACTGGGGATAAATATCAACACCATGTTGTTCCAAAGGTTTCATAATTTCCGGTGCATGGGTGCGTAATTCTGACAAAACAACACTGGCTCGAAAAACGAACATCCCGCTATTCCAGCTAAACCGTCCCGTTGACAAAAAAGTTTCCGCCGTTTCCCGGTCGGGCTTTTCAGTAAATCGGTTTACATGATACGCTGGTAACTCATTGAAACTACCTATTTTTTCGCCTTGTTCAATATAACCATAGGCAGTTGATGGAAAATTAGGTTTAATACCCAAAGTCACAATCGCTGCTTTCTTAGTCGCCAAATCCTTAGCAGCCGCTAAAGTTTCGGCAAATAGCTCCGGGTCAGCAATCCAGTGGTCAGCAGGAAAAAAGCCAATAATAGCATCTTCCCCGTAACGCTTTTTAATTTCTAAACTTGTCCAAGCAACAGCAGCAGCAGTGTCTCGACCCTGGGACTCAATCAGTAAATTCGACTCTGGCAAATCAGGAAGTTGTTCTCGCACCCCTTGAGCAATGGGACTAGAAGTAATCACCCACAAATTTTCCCAACCACCAGCCAGAACTAATAATCTATCAGCAGTTGCTTGTAGTAAACTTCTTGAGCTACCATCAAGGCTTAAAAATTGCTTAGGTCTGTCTAGTCGGCTCAAAGGCCAAAAACGCTCACCTTTACCACCCGCCAGAATCACAGGAAAAAATAAATTATTCATATCGGCATACATCGGTAATTCAGAACAATATACAGCAGAATTTACCGAATCAGGAGTCACCGGGTCAGGAGTCACCGGGTAAAAATGGCTTTGTATATAGGTTTCAACTTAGATTTCGTACCTCCTAACCCCGCCACCTGCTGTATCTGAGATAAATGTTTACGCATTCACTTTGAGATGATCTTCACTGATGAATTTTTCTGGTTGAGTATGTTGTAATTATCACTGATTGAAACTGTGAGGACAGCAATAAAAAAATATCCGATTAACTTTTCACAAAATCTAAAATTTCCACAGCGAGTTTTAACTCGCAATATTTGTAGCTTGTATTAACATACCTTTGAGGAGTGGTTGAGTGGGGAGAAAATTATGATTAAACAAATTCAATGGTCAGAAAATCAGATAGTACCTCAACAAGTCCCAACTTCAGAACTGGAGGTAAAACAGCCACCAGTTCAAATGTCGGAAAATCAGGTAGCAACCCAACCAGCATCAGCCCCAACTTCGCCGGTGAAGCTAAAATCATCAGTCAACTCTTCTCGGAACGTCGTTGAATCTGTTGGCACTATTCCCAACGAACTCTATGACCGTTTAGGCTTAACAGTTCCCCGCTGGTTATTGTGGGTCTTAACAATTGTTTTAGGGATAATTCTATCTGGATTACTAGCATCAAGTTTGGCACTATGGACTCCCCTCTGGAGCAATCTCGACCAAGCGAAAGATGATGAATTCAGTCCTAATAAACAAGACCAAATCAAAGTACCTGGGGACTTATGGACTAAACTTTCTCAGTACAAACTATCAAAACCCATGAATATTTTAATTATGGGCATTGAACCAGTTCCAGGTACTGTAGACGGTTCACCAGAAAGTTTTGCTGGTACAAGCGACACCATGATGTTGGTGCGGCTCAATCCCAGTGATAAATCTATTCGCCTACTGTCAATTCCCAGAGGGACAATGATAGCCATTCCCGAACAGGGATTAACGAAGGTATCGGAAGCTAACGCCAAAGGTGGCCCAGTTTTAGCCGCCAGAGTAGTTAGTCGGAGTTTAGGTAATGCTCCCATAGATAGGTATATCCGCATTTCTACTAGCGGTTTTCGGGAATTGGTGGAACAGTTAGGTGGTGTGGATGTATTTGTCCCTCAAGCCATGAATTATCAAGATCAGACTGGTGGCTTTGCCGTGAATTTGGTCGGCGGTTGGCAAAACCTCAACGGTGAACAGGCAGAACAGTTTGCCCGTTTTCATGAAGAAGGTAAAGGAGATTTACCCAGAGTCCAGCGACAACAAGCACTAATAAATGCTTTAATGCAACGACTCAACAGTCCCACTGTTTTACCCAGGTTGCCCCAATTAACTCGCGTCATGCGAAAGTATTTTGATACCAACCTGAAAATGGAAGAAATGATGGCATTAGCGAATTTTTCCGTCAATGTAGACCGGGATAATTTCCAAATGTCCATGTTACCTGGTACATTTAGCAAATTCAGTCAAGATGTCAATAGCTATTGGTTAAACATGACTGGACAACAAACCTTATTAAATGATTATGTTGGGGTAGATATAACTGGCATTAAATCAGATACCAGACCGGTCTCTATTCAAAGAATTGCCGTGCAAAATACTACTAACCAACCCCAGTTAACGGAAAAAGTAGTTACCTATCTTAAACAGAAAGGTTTTACTAATGTTTATGTAGTTCCCGACTGGCCAGATACTCAACGCCAAACTCAG
Organism: Aphanizomenon sp. UHCC 0183; assembly: GCF_009712065.1. Lineage (NCBI taxonomy): Bacteria > Bacillati > Cyanobacteriota > Cyanophyceae > Nostocales > Aphanizomenonaceae > Aphanizomenon > Aphanizomenon sp. UHCC 0183. The sequence continues at coordinate 53,805 of NZ_VILC01000045.1, forward strand.
ATTATTGTCCAAAAGGGCAACCGACAACCAGGAATTGACTTGCGACAAGTTTTAGGTTTAGGACAAATCGAAGTTTCTGGAAATGGTGATTTGGAATCTGACCTCACAATTCGCATTGGTAAGGATTGGAAATAGGTAATTGGTAATTGGTAATTGGTAATATTTACTCTTGCCTCTTGCCTCTTGCCTCTTACCTTCTACAAATTTAAAATTTATGAACAAGATTTTTTGCCGATTTTTGAGTTTAATATTGGTTTCTATTTTGGCAGGATTTTCGGTAATTACGAATCCTCAACCAGCTTTTGCTCAAATTAACACCATTAATTACAATAATGCCAGTTTGGAAAAACGTGACTTTTCTTATACTGATTTAGTTGGGGGAACTTTTGTGGCAGCAGAAATGCGGGGAACAAATTTCCAAGGTGCAAATTTAACTAACGCAATTTTTACCAAAGGCGTTTTATTAAAAGCAAATTTAGAAGCTGCAAATTTAACAGGTGCTTTGGTTGATCGTGTTACCTTGGATAGTGCTAATCTAAGAAACGCTATTTTCACAAAAGCAACTTTAACCCGTAGCCGTTTTTATGATGCTGATATCACTGGTGCTGATTTTACAGACGCACTTATTGACCGTTATCAAGTATCCTTACTCTGTCAAAGGGCGGATGGTGTGAATCCTGTAACTGGTGTTTCTACAAGAGATAGTTTGGGTTGTCGGTAAAAAATTGACAACTGACAACTAACAACTGACAACGGACTAATAAATATTCGTGACACAACAAGATCAAAAACCTGCTCGTTCTTTCGCTGGCATTGCTGGTATTGTTGCCGCAGCAACATTAATTAGTAAAGTGTTTGGTTTAATTAGGCAGCAAATAATCGCTGCGGCTTTTGGTGTGGGTGCAGCAGCTACAGCTTATAGTTATGCCTATATTATCCCTGGTTTTCTTTTAATCTTACTTGGTGGTGTCAACGGACCTTTACATAGTGCCATTGTCAGTGTTTTGGCTAAACATAAAAAAGAGGAAGCTGCACCGATAGTAGAAACAATCACAACTCTTGTGGGTGGGTTGTTATTAGTGGTGACATTTGCTCAGATTTTCTGCGCTGAGTATATTGTTGATTTTGTGGGTCATGGCTTAGAAGCAACTACAAGAGCGATCGCTATCCGTCAAATCCAAATCATGGCACCTTTAGCCTTATTTGCTGGTTTAATTGGGATTGGGTTTGGAACTTTAAATGCAGCTAATCAATATTGGTTATTATCAATTAGTCCATTATTATCTAGTATTACTGTTATTATCGGTATTGCTATTTTAGGGTTACAACACGGTAAAGAAATTATTCGTCCCGAATATGCTTTAATCGGTGGCATGGTATTAGCTTGGGGAACTTTAGCAGGGGGAATTCTCCAATGGTTAGTACAGCTAATTGTGCAATGGCGGTTAGGACTAGGAACATTACGCCTGAGATTTGATTTTAAATCCCCCGGTGTACAAGAAGTAATTAAAATCATGACTCCCGCGACAATATCATCAGGAATGATGCCAATAAATGTCGCTACTGATCTTTATTTTGCTAGTCCTATTGTTGGTGCAGCGGCAGGTTTTAACTATGCCAATCTTTTAGTGCAAACTCCATTAGGAATTATTTCTAATATTATTTTACTGCCTTTATTACCGACATTTGCTAAACTTTCCCACCCAGACAACTGGGAAGAATTAAAATTACGCATTCGGCAAGGACTTTTATTAACTGCCGTTACCATGCTACCTTTAGGGGCATTAATGGTATCCTTATCTGTGCCAATTGTCCAGATAGTTTATCAACGGGGAGCATTTAAACAAGAAGCAACTCAGTTAGTATCTTCTCTATTAATTGCCTATGGAATTGGAATGTTTGTCTATCTAGGGCGTGATGTTTTAGTTAGAGTATTTTATGCTTTAGGTGATGGACAAACACCTTTTAAAATTAGTATATTTAATATTGTTCTTAATGCTGTATTAGATTTAATATTAGTTGAACCTTTTGGTGCGCCTGGATTAGTTTTAGCTACAGTGGGAGTTAATTGTAGTTCGATGTTGATGTTGTTATTTTTGCTCAATCGCAAACTTAATGGCTTACCTTGGCAAGAATGGTGTGTACCAATTTTGGGGTTAACAGTTGGGAGTATAATTGCAGGTTTAGCCAGTTTTGGAACTTTGGTTGCTTCCCGACAGGTGTTAGGTAAACCAGATTTAATTAGTTTACTAATAGAATTATCCATATCTGCTTTTGTGGGAATTGGAGTATTTGCGATAATTGCTTCTAGAATGAATATCCCCGAAGTGAATATTTTTGTAATCAAGATGCAGCAAAAGTTTTTGAAGAAATAAGGGACTGACAATTAAAAAAATATCCCAATCTGTATTATAGATGTAAGGGTTTAGCACTGCTAAACCCTTACTTATTTGCTACTCCCTAAATCAAACGCTAATGCACTCTACAATTATTGGATAATTTATTTTTTGGGAAATTTTCACCCATAATTTACATTAACGGCTTGTGTCAGTTACCAGTTATGCTTAGAATGTTATTTAGCATCTATCGGAAAACTGGATTCCGAGCTAAAATCTTTAATTAGCGGTGCTATTTTTAGTTTTCACATTGATATTCAATTTTACGAGAGGTTATGGACAAAAGTCCAACAGATGGCAGTAGTATCCTCCTCTAAGCTGGCGAGACAGTCTCCCAGCGCGGGGGAGACTTTAGGAGATTTCTATTATGCTTACACAGGAAATTCGCAAGTCCTTAGATATTGCTGACTTAAATCAGCTTAAATGTGACTTGAATTGTTTACAGCCAGTAGATGTGGGTGAGTATATCACTCAATTGCCCGAAAAACAAAGAGCGATCGCCTTCCGATTACTCAACAAAGATCAAGCCATAGATGTCTTTGAGTATTTACCCACAGAAGTACAGGAAGACTTGATTAACTCCCTCCACGATGCCCAGGTAGTAGACCTCGTTGAAGAAATGAGTCCTGATGAACGGGCATATTTATTTGATGAACTACCAGCAGGAGTAGTCAAACGCTTATTACAACAACTCAGTCCCGAACAAAGACAAGCTACAGCCACAATTCTCGGCTATCCAGAAGGGACTGCGGGGCGGGTAATGACAACGGAATATGTTCGCTTGCGACGAGGTTTAACTGTTGGTGAAGCCCTCAGTAAAATCCGCTTGCAAGATCAGGATAAGGAAACAATTTACTATGCCTATGTCACTGATGATAATCGCAAATTAGTTAGTGTTGTTTCTTTGCGTCAGCTATTATTTACCTTTCCCGATGTCTTAATTAAAGATATTGCCAGCTCCCATGTTGTCAAAGTTAGGACAGAAACCTCTCAGGAAGAAGTCGCTCGTATTATGCAGCGATACGATTTAATCGCTATACCTGTGGTTGATAGAGAAGATAGATTAGTCGGTATTATTACAATTGATGATGTCGTAGATATTTTAGAAGAAGAAGCTACAGAAGATATCCAAAAATTGGCAGGGGTAAGTGGTGATGAAGAAGCCTTATCTCCCGCACATATTACTATTCGGAAACGGTTGCCTTGGTTATTGGGGATTATGGGATTATATATTGGTGCTGCCAGTGCGATCGCTCCTTTTCAACAAGTCATCGCCGCTGTACCCGTTCTCGCCGTGATCATGCCCATATTTTCTAACACAGGGGGGACTGTAGGTATACAAGCCCTGACTGTCACTATTCGCGGTTTAGGTGTAGGAGAAGTCACACCCGAAGATACTGGTAAAATTCTCCGCAAAGAACTTTTAGCTGGGTTAGGAACAGCCGTAGCTTTAGGGCTGACAATGGTTGCCCTTTCCCTAATTTGGGCTAAACCCCAAGAAAGATGGGTAGCTTTAATAGCTGGGGCAGTTATGGCTACTAATACAATGGTAGCGGTGACTTTAGGAACCTTGCTACCAATGGGTTTAAAGCATTTAAAACTAGATCCAGCCTTAATGAGTGGTCCGTTAGTGACAACAATGCTAGATACCATCGGATTTTTAACCTTCCTCAGTATGATTTCTATCGCCTTAAAGGTATTCCATTTAGAAAGTTAATCGGTTGGTAATTGGTAATTGGTAATTATGCTTTTTTCGTCATTACCAATAAACAATTATCTAAAATCTAAAATCTAAAATCTAAAATCCCAATGTCTACTACTACCTGGAATCGTCATCACATTCTTACACTCGCTGACTTCACAACCGCTGAATATAACGCCGTTTTACAAACTGCGGCTTCTTTTCAAGAGGTACTATCACGACGGACAAAGAAAGTCCCCACATTACAGGGACAGGTAGTAGCAAATTTATTTTTTGAACCCTCTACCCGCACCCGCAGTAGTTTTGAAATTGCGGCTAAAAGGCTAAGTGCAGATACTCTCAACTTTGCCGCAGCTACATCTTCCATGACCAAAGGTGAAACAATTCTTGACACCGCCAAGACTTATTTAGCCATGGGAACTGATATTATGGTAGTCCGCCATAAGGATGCAGGAGTGCCACAAGCGATCGCTCAAGAAATGGATCGTCTAGGTGTAAAAGTTAGCGTCCTCAATGCCGGTGATGGACAACATGAACATCCATCCCAAGGATTACTAGATTTATTCACAATTTGTAGTTTAATTGACCCTGCACAACCCAAAATTGAATCATTGCAAGGTAAAAAAATTGCTATTGTCGGCGATATCTTACATTCTCGCGTAGCCCGTTCTAATATTTGGAGTCTCATCGCTAGTGGTGCCGAAGTTCACCTAGCCGCACCTCCCACATTATTACCTAAATTCTTTGCAGAATATTTAGGATGTCCAGCAGACTCTAGCCGATTATTTACCCATTGGCAACTAGAACCAGCTTTAGAAAATGCTGATTTTGTGATGACATTGCGTTTACAAAAAGAACGGATGACAGCCCATTTATTACCTAGTTTACGAGAATATCATCAACTATTCGGCATTACTCGCACCAAGTTAAAACTTTGTCAACCTAACGTTAAAGTATTACATCCAGGTCCAGTAAATCGGGGTGTAGAAATTAGTTCTGATTTAATGGATGATCCCGAATTTAGCTTAATTCAATCTCAGGTAACTAGCGGTGTCGCAGTGCGGATGGCACTTTTGTACTTTATCGGTAGTGGTAGAGTTAATTAATCATGATGCTATAGCACTTGCATGATTGAAAATCATACTTGGTTAGGAGAATTTATTTAAATAAAAATATTGATTGGCTAAAAATAAGAAAAATAAGAGTATAAAATTGAATTTTATTAAATCGCTAAATGATAAATAGTGAAATTTTATAGACTTTTCCCTTTCATTTTT
>NZ_VILC01000046.1:0-35116 GCF_009712065.1 Aphanizomenon sp. UHCC 0183
TTTGTGTCCGCCCAAAGATTAAAACGGACTGTGAGAGACTTCGGTAATTTAGTTCCTGATTTAGTAGTAGAAATTAAATCAAAAACTGATAGAGTTGCTAAATTAGAAGATAAACTTAAATTATTTTTAGAATTAGGCGCAAAAGTAGGAATTTTAATCAATCCTGATGAATTAACTGTTACTGTTTATCGTCCTAATGGTAAAATCACATTATTAACAGAAGATGATAAATTAACCGTAACTGAATTATTTCCTGGTTGGGAAATTGCTATTTCTGAATTATGGCCACCTGTGTTTGAATAGATGTTTATATAGAACTCATATTGGATTTTTGAAAAAAATCAGGTATTGTAGGGTGCGTCAGACTGCATAAATTATATTAATAAACAGATTTGTAATATCTGACGCACCCTACGTATCTGAACAACGAGATCCCCGACTTCTTAGAGAAGTCGGGGATCTGACTCTATTCAGCAAGCGACAAAGTTAGTTAAAATAATCAACTAACCCCAAAACAGAAACAAGCCGAAAACTCATGGCAGATCAAATGCAGTGGACAAATGCCCTATCAACTCGTCCTTCCTTAGAAGCGGCTATTAACGATGTTGTAGAACAAGCTGTGGCATCTTTAACAGCACCAGCGGATTTAGGGCTGGTATTCATTTCTTCTGCTTTTATGAGTGAGTATTCCCGACTTTTGCCTTTATTGGCGGAAAAACTTTCTGTACCTATACTAATTGGTTGTAGTGCTGGGGGTGTAATCGGCAGAAAACAAGCTGGAGAAACGGAAGAAATAGAAGCAGAACCAGCCCTGAGTTTAACTTTAGCCCATCTTCCCGGTGTCGAAATCCAACCTTTTCATATTGTGGCGGAAGAATTGCCAGATTCCGATAGTTCCCCGACTGCTTGGATTGATTTAGTAGGTGTATCACCTTCAGTAGTCCCTCAATTTATCCTCTTGTCTAGTCCCTTTGCTTCGGGAACAAATGATTTGTTGCAGGGGTTAGATTTTGCTTATCCAGGTTCGGTGGTGGTGGGAGGACAAGCCAGCAGCGGCTTTATGAATGGTCGTGTGGGCTTATTTTGTAATGATAAGTTATATCGGGAAGGGACGGTAGGCATCGCTTTAAGTGGCAATATCGTCTTAGATACTATTGTAGCCCAAGGGTGTCGTCCCATTGGTGAACCGTTGCAAGTAACGAAGGCGGAACGGAATATTATTTTAGAGTTAGATGAAAAAGTACCTTTGATGGTGTTGCGAAATTTAATTAGTAGTTTGACTGAAGAAGAAAGGACTTTGGCGCAACATTCTTTGTTTGTGGGTTTAGCAATGGATGAATTTCGGCTAAATTTACATTCGGGGGATTTTTTAATTCGCAATGTTTTGGGAGTAGATCCTAATGCTGGGGCGATCGCAATTGGCGATCGCATTCGTGCCGGTCAAAGGTTACAATTTCATTTGAGGGATGCCGAAGCTTCTGCCGAAGATTTAGAAATTTTACTCCAAGAATATCAAAGTGAAAATGCCGGACAACCTTCTCCTGTAGGTGCTTTGATGTTCACCTGTTTAGGACGAGGAACAGAACTGTATGGCCAACCTAATTTCGATTCTCAACTATTTAGCCGTTACATCCAGGACATCCCAATGGGTGGCTTTTTCTGCGGTGGTGAAATTGGTCCAGTCAGCGGCAGAACTTTCCTCCATGGTTATACTTCCGTCTTCGCCATTTGTCGTTCTTTAAGGGAACAGGGAACAGGGAACAGGGAACAGGGAATAGGGAATAGGGAATAGAAATTTTCTTGCCTCTTGCCTCTTGCCTCTTGCCTCTTGCCTTTTCCTACTTCCCAATTAAAAGCGTACTATGATTATCAATTAAAGCCGTATTACCATCATTAACCGCACTATATTCTTCAATGTAACGACGGACATGAATAGGAAAATGTGGATATTCTAACATAGCATCACCATCAGCAATAGTTGCCCAAAAATCCCGTAAACCAGGAGCTAGGGTTTGTGCCTGTGCTAGTGGTAAACTCAAGGGAGGTAAGGTCAATAATTTGAGAACAAAGGGATAAGAGCGATCGCCCATCCATTGCCGTGATAATGTTTGTAAATTGGGAAAATCTGGAACTGATTCCACACGATGAGAAACAACTTGTAACGATTCATTACCCAATTCATCGCGGTTAAATTCTAATACCCGATAAGGATGAGGATAGCTGACTAAGGAACCAGTCGTAATATCATATATTCCTTCTGCACAAGCCACATCTTGAACGTGCAAATGTCCTGTAAATACTAACTTAATTCCATAGCGTTGTAATAATGTCCGCAGTTCTGGAGCATTTTCCAGCATATAACGATTTGCCATCGGATGATTTGATTGATTAGGTAAATGTTCAACCACGTTGTGATGAATCATAACTAAAACCAATTCATCATCAATCTCTGCTAACTGCTGTTCTAACCATTGGAATTGCTGACTATCCAACCGTCCTATTTGCTGACCTTGATCATCAAATGAGTTAGAATTAAGACCAATTAACCTCACCCCTGGAAATATCTGCTGATTGTAATAATGTTGTTGAGGATTTTCATAACCAAATTTTTGGTAGAAATAGGGAAAATCTGCAAAGCTAATTGATTGTTGATTGGCGATTAAAACAGGGACATCATGATTACCAGGAATAACATAAGATGGAAAAGGTAACTGTGATAACCTGTTTTGTAACCAACTGTGATTCGCTGATTCACCATGTTGGGTTAAGTCTCCAGGGATCAACAAAAAATCTAAATCTAATTGGGTTAAATGTTCTAATACACTATCAAAAGCCGGAATACTCACTTCCACCAAATGAAACCGACTAGGGTGATCCCAGATTGTTTCAGGAAGCGCAATGTGTAAGTCGCTAACGATAGCAAAACGAAAATTGAGTTTCATTGATTTTAAGAAAATGTTAAAAATAAAGTTGCAAAGATTCTTTTTCTCAAAGTATAACTCTTACTATGTATACCTGTGCAGGAATATTTAGACTTAATAATATTTGTATACATTTGTTTAAAATTGTTGTTTTTTAGGAGCGTAAATTTTGTCACCTGTTCGAGTTCGTCAGCACGTAAACCCCCTGGCAAGTAAATTCCAAACCCCAACCGCTTCTCCAGAATGGGAAAAGATTTATATCCAACAAAACCTACCTCTACATTTAGATATCGGTTGTGCTAGAGGTAGATTTGTCCTCAAAATGGCACAAGTAGAACCAAATTGGAATTTTTTAGGGTTAGAAATCCGAGAACCCCTAGTAGTAGAAGCAAATAGAATCCGCGATGAAATGGGTTTAACCAATCTGCATTATTTGTTTGCAAATGTGAATAATTCCCTCATTTCCTTATTATCAACTTTACCTCAAGATAGCTTACAAAAAGTTACAATTCAATTTCCTGATCCCTGGTTTAAAAATCGCCATGCGAAACGTCGGGTAGTCCAACCGGAATTAGTCACAGAATTAGCGAAATATTTAGCAGTGGGTGGTGTTGTTTTTCTGCAATCTGATATAGAATTTGTAGCAGTGGAAATGTGCGATCGCTTTCATGAACATCCTGCATTTGAGAAGCTAGGAACAACAACATGGTTAGCCCAAAATCCTCTCCCTGTCCCCACAGAACGGGAAATAGCCACTCAAAACAAAGGTGAACCAGTATATAGGGCTTTATTTACAAAGAAAACTGAAATTTTAGAGCCTGGGGTAAATGAGCAATCGTACAGAAACTTACGCTCAGGCTGTAACCCTTGCTAGATTAAGCTAAACACGATTAGACTTGTTTGAGTATATATATAATCATCCCTTGAAACCGTGTTTAAAAGTGATAAATTACTAACTTTTGTTTTAATGGGTGATATAGTTGATTAACTGGTTAAACACCAAACCGACTTAATCCAACTCAAAAGCCACTAATGTAGATAAAATTAACGGCTCTTCGGGACTTACTATGCTAGATTAGCCCATCAAATTGTAAAATCCTTACCATATAAGGACTTTAGGTTGATCCATCGGTTGATTTAACATAAGTGTGGCACCAAAACCCATGAAATCCTTTATTTATAAAGGTTTTGGAGTAAATAAATTCATATTTGGCATAACAAGTGCCGAAGAGCCAAATTAACTTATCTATGGAGTTTTATGGCTTCTAAAATCTCAGGAGGCGAAAATGGTTCCTTTACACCTAGAAAAATTAAAAAGCAATACTCCCTTCACTGTACCCAATGCTTTGAAAAATTTCTTTGGGTTTATTGTTGAAAAAATACGCCCAGAATTAGCAGAAGTTAGAAAATTAATTGAAAAACTAGAAGCTTTACCCAATGTTCAAGCGGCTAGGGGAATACGCAACAAAAATGGTGATTCACGTAAGATAATATTTGAAATACTAGCTACCGTGAATCCTAGTGAAAGAATAGACCTTCTAACGGAAGCTACTGATTTTGCAGTTGAAACAGAATGGAAGATGGATGCCCTTACTAAGAGTAGAAATTGGCATCTTGAGGTTCAAGTAGTTAGAAAGTTTAGGGAGGATAAAAAAAATCAAATAATTATTTTCAACAATGACAGAACCAAGTATTTATCTCCTGCAAGCTCAAGCTAACGAAGAAAGCGCAAAGATAGCCCAAAAGGATTTTCCTGAATGGGCTATTATTATGTATTTTTATGCAGCTTTGCATCTAATAAATGATTATGCTCTTGAAGTAAATCAGATAGATCTACTAAAAGTAGATGAGGATTCAAAAATATCACAGCATTCTCTTAGAAGAGAATATGTGAAAACTATCAGTAATTATATTAATTGTAAGGATTTACAAGCAAATTATGATTTTCTTTTTAATGAAAGTTTACTAGCTAGATATTTAGTAAATAGAAACGACATTTTAGAATGTAGTGCTAGAGAGTATTATAGCCAATACACTGATAAAGATTTTTTAAAAATCCGTGATAAATTAGAACAAATTAAAATACGATTAGAACAAGCGCAGAAAAAACACAAAGCGGGTAAAAGCAGTAAAAAATAATTAGTTATTTGGCGTTAGCCATAGGGTACAGGATGTAAATTCAAAGCCAGATAGCAAGCCAGTTTTACTCCTGACTCCTGCTATGTCTTTCAACTAACGAATTAAACCAGCCCGTTGAAAGATAGTATGAGGAGTGATTTCTAATCCTGGTAATATTTCATGACTAATCATTTGATTTTCTCGAAAAGTCACAGGCAGAGAAGATACTGTAAAGACAGTAATAGTTTGAGAGATTGTATCTACTATCCAAACTAATAGAATCCCTGCTTGTAGATAATAAGTAGCTTTATCAATCATGTCTCCAAAAGTTTGACCAGGAGAAATAATTTCGATTACTAATTCTGGGATAACAGGACAAGCCTCATCTTCAAGCCAGTCAGCAGCAAGACGGTGATAGGAAACATAAGTTAAATCGGGAACGGGTATCCAACTTGTTTGATTTTTGGTTAATTTGATTCCCCATTCCACAACAACACGACCTTGATCTTGCGCCCATGTAGATAATAGTATAAATAATGCTCCTGTGGTTGAGCCATGAAAGAATTTAGGAGACATTTGCTCATTTTTATATTTAGGTACAGCTTCCCCGTCAACCAACTCATAAGTAGTATCATTTTCGGGAAGTGCGAGAAATTCTTCGACAGTAAGCTGATTTTTTAGTTGAGTCATAGTTAGCTTGCAGGGATTAATCTTCCCGCCTTTTATGATAACTAAATTTGGGGATTTTTAGGTGAGAATCGGGTTGGGGAAACCTGGGCGGGGAAGCCCCGCCCTGAATGATACTGTATCAAGAAACTATCCTTGAGACATAAATTAAGCACCACGTCTTAGGGATGCTTCTACTTGCTTGAATTCAGCATCCAGACGTTTTTTCAGCTTTTCAGGAACGGGACGATTAGGATAAGAACTGTAATGTCCTGCAAGGGAATTGAGGGCTGTTCGCATGGTGGTAAAAGAGTTAAGAGCCAAAACAGAAGTATTCCGTTGGTAGCGAGCCGAAAAGTCATTGATTTTTTGACGGGCTTCTGCTTCAAGTTCGGCTTTATTTGGAGAATCTTGAGATAATTCTAGGGTTTGTCTCAACGTATTGACTACAGTTAAGGTATCTTGACGATAATCCCCGGTTAAACTATCTGGACTACCACCACAGCCAACTAAACCGATAACTAAAACTAAAACTAGAGAAAGCAAACGCGACCAATAGCTTTTCATAAGCATTAAGTAAAAAAGAACAAGTAAATCAAAATCCATCCTATCTTGAATCGGTATATGGGGAATAGGTCAGTTGTCTCGTTCCCATACTCTGTATGGGGAATAAATTCTATAAGGCTCTGCCTTTTCAATAATACTATGAGGCAGAGCCTCTATGATTGCATTCCCAGTCAGAGACTGGGAACGAGATAATTACCCATTACCCATTAGCCGATATAAAGTATCCCGTTGTTGATAGGGTCTTTTCAAAGAAGTTATTGCATTTTGTAAAGTTTCTACTTCCATGCAAGTACCACCCACAGCCCCAGCCATTGTGGTAATATGTTCTTCCATTAATGTGCCACCGATATCATTACAACCCCAATTTAAGGCTGCTGTAGCACCATCTAGTCCCAGCTTTACCCAGCTTGGTTGGTGATTGGGGATGTAATTTCCCAGATAAATTCTGGCTACAGCGGTTAGTAATAGGGAATCAGCGAGAACTGGTTGGTCTCTTCCTACCTTTTTGCGTAGGGATTTGGGGGCTTCTTGACCAACGAAGGGTAAGACAATAAATTCGGTAATTCTTGCAGGATAGCCTTTTTCTATGGCTGTTTGTTGGAGCGATCGCAATTTTTCTAAATGGACAATTTGCTGTTCTGGGGTTTCAATATGTCCAGACAATATGGTACTCGTAGTGGGTACACCTAATTGATGGGCTGTACTGACAATTTCTAGCCAAGTGGCTGTATCAATTTTTTCTGGACACAGTACCCGTCTGACTTCATCATCTAGCACTTCTGCGGCTGTTCCGGGCATAGAACCGACACCAGCATCTCGCAAAGCTATAATCACATCAGTATAGGAAATTCCATCTAATCTGGCGATAAATTGGACTTCTTGGGGGGAAAAAGCGTGTAAATGGAGGTGAGGAAATTCGTCCTTAATGGTTTTTACCAGTTTGAGATAATAGGGTAAAGACTTACCATTAATTTGCGCTTGTGGGTGTAATCCCCCTTGCATACATATTTCCGTTGCTCCTCGACGCACTGCATCTGTAGCTTTTTCTAAAATCTGCGCCGAACTTAACCAATAAGCATCGGAATCACCATCATCCCGGCGAAATGCACAAAAACTGCAATGTTGCTCACAAATGTTAGTAAAATTAATATTACGATTAATTATGTAAGTAACAGTATTACCAACTTGTTTCTGACGAAGTTGATTTGCTGTAGACTGAATTTGAGCGATCGCCTGTGGGTCAGTTTGTTTTAGTAAAAATACTCCATCATTAGGGGATATATTATCCTCTGCCAAAGCCGATTGCAGAATAGACTCAAAAGTTATAGTAGTCACAGGTGATTAAATATAAGTAGGTTGGCGTTGAAAATTGTTGTTATGGCAAGGCAAGAGTAAAGAAGTTTTCAGCGATTTTATGTTTCTTGACACAGTTTGGTTTTATTGTGTTCACCTACTTAAACAACTCGTTTAATTTCATAATAAATTGAAATTTGTAACTTTTAAATGTTATTTAACTGATAAACACCATTGTTCTAGAGAATCTTTGTTAACAGATTATAAATCGAGACTAAGTAGTGAGACAGAATTAATTACACAATGTCATTGCGTAAGCGTTGCGTGGCGTTAGCCATGTGGAACGAAGTGAAATTAAGCAATCACAACCCTTGCGATTGCTTCCCTTCGCTCGCAATGACTGTAAATATTTTTGTCCAATTACTTACACAGACGAAATCTTTCTCCGCTGGTTAATATTAAGGCGTATTGAGTTTTGTAAGCACAAAGCACAGACTGCGCCAACAAAAATCAAATGGGAGTCTTGTACAATTATAATCCATTAAGTTTTTTAAATACTTTTTTGACAACACAATTTTTGGTAAACTAGAATCGGGAGGATATTAAGTAATATCGCTTATTTTTTATATGTATAAAAAGTCCCATTTATACTTTTATGGCTGATAATATAATGTTCATTGATAGCTTGTAGAATATTTATTCTCAAGAGATCCAAAGATTTGAATTGAACAGATGAATGTTTACCGAATTTCTTTTCTAACCCATCAGTGATATATTTTACAACCATTATATGAATTTTCTGAATTGGTGATTTTTCAATATTTAAATTATTCTCATTTAACCCTAGATTTAAATAGTCATTATCCAGAAGAATTGTCCTAAAGTATCCTGTGTTTATTTTTTCTAAAAAGCTATTTTTATTATTTTTTCCAGTTGCTATCATTTGTCCTCCGTTAAATGAATCATATTCAAAGGACTTTCCAGAAAGATAGCAGATGAAGATGCTATTATGTATACACAATACAGAACCATCTTGCTGTGCCAAAAAAGAGGCATCTATACGATTCATCTGTTCTTCTTTTGCCAGATCAGGTAAATGGATAATTTGGTGAATACTATCTATAATCATTATCCGTGTAGACATTATGATACTCAAGCTAATAACTAGGGGGAAAATTTTTGCCAATTTACTTTTGGAATCTAGATAAGAAAGAATTACACCTAGCAATATAGAAAGACTAATAAATGTATCGAAATAGATATTAATATTAGTCCCTAACCCTCCAGAAAAATAGATGCCTGTACTAATAGATATAACTAAATATAGAGCAGTAATTCTGAGTTGTAAATGTCTGGCAGCATAAGTTATACCGATAATTGCGAGAATAAACGGAATAAATAACTTGCTTAATAGCAAATCTACACTATTTACAATCTGTGGAATACTATATACACGGCTACCAGTAAGCATTACTTCATGAATAAAATTGCTACCAGATATATTGATACTAATTAAAATAAAACCGCTGGTAATCAAGCCTAAGTAAATCAGCCATTTGAAAAAATCTGGACGTGAAATCAAAAAAAGTTCGATAGTTATAGCCAATGGTAAGGCAATTAAATTGTGTTTTATAAAAATACCCACTGCCATTAGTGCTGCCACTATCAATAAATGATATTTTATTTTAATAGGTCGTAAATAAATTAATAATGCTAATATAATTGGTAAATGCCCTAATAGTTGAGGGTCATTCATGCCTATATAAACTTGAGCCATTGTCGTGAATAAACTTAGGCAAAATATTCCCGATAAAACAGCATAATGAAGGTTTTTAATTAAAATATTAACTATAAAAACTACCATTGTTATTATTAATAACAAAGATAATAACGATAAATATCTTCCTGCCAAAATAGGATTATGGATTAATTTACTAAAACCGCTGACAATATAGAAAGAAAATGGAGGATAGTTAACTGGAGTCCATTGTTGTTGCAAGTTATAAAGTAATTCTCCTGAATTTACTCTAGTCAGATGGTATGCATTCCAAGCCTCATTATAATTTATAAAAATTCCTGAGAAACTTATGCGGTAAATAGGGTAAAAAATCAATAACAATGTTATTATTGATAGTAATCCAATACTTAACCAATAGTTAACTTGTGAAGCTAGAATTTTCTTTAAATATAAATTCATATTCAAATAAAATTATTATAAATTTTTCAGAGAACTAGTTTTTGTGTGAACGTCAATAACATACCATTATATCTTTATCAAGATTATATGCAACATAAATATTTTCACATTGTAGTTATTCACTCCCCCCTCTAAAATTATCGAAACCCTTGACCTCTCGTTAAGGATAGGGGGGGAGTGTGAGAGTGTGAACAGTTATTTCACATTTTGATCTGGAATGACTTTATCTTTCACAAACCATGACTATTTTTATACTCAAAACGGTTGGGACATGGACTTTTGCCAAATGACAAAGAACCCAAGTCATCTCATTCCCAGTCTCTGGCTGGGAATAAATTCTAGAAGGCTCTGCCTTCAATAATATTAGAGGCAGAGCCTCATCAACTACATTCCTAGTCAGAGACTAGGAACGAGATGTGGTAGGGATTTGAGATTAAGTTGACACCATTAAGCTTTTGCTTTACCCCTTGTATCGTAATAAGGAGAGGGAAAAAGAATAATATTTAATATTAAAATTTATCCATTGTTTCTATATGCCAAAAGTATTGTACTCTATGGAGAGTTAACCTTTATAGGCGATTTAGAAAGTTAAAATTTACTACTGATTTTATGACCATCAACTCATCTAATTCTTTATTAGCAGTTCCTATTGGTACATTGATGATTGCTGAATTTACACCCAAAGAAACAGCCGAAAACAATGCCATTTTCCTATCTTTAGTAATTCCCACGTATCAAGAGTGTGACAATATCGAAAATGTGGTCAATATATTAAGTGGGTTATTGGATAAAGCTATTCCTGGTAATTATGAACTCATTATAGTAGATGATGATAGCCCTGACCGAACTTGGGAAGTGGCACAATCTCTGATTCCAGATTATCCCCAATTACGGGTCATGCGTCGTCAAGAAGAGAGAGGACTATCCTCAGCAGTAATACGTGGCTGGCAAGCGGCTAGAGGGCGTGTATTGGGCGTAATTGATGGCGATTTGCAGCATCCTCCAGAAGTATTAACACAACTGTTGCAAAAAATAGAAGCGGGGGCTGATTTAGCATTAGCTAGTCGTCATATAGACGGTGGTGGTGTGAGTAGTTGGAGTGTAATTAGACGCTTTTTATCCCGTGGAGCGCAAGTGCTAGGATTGGTGATTTTACCGGGAGTTTTAGGGAGAGTTAGTGACCCAATGAGTGGTTATTTTATGGTACGACGAAGTGCGATCGCTAATACCACACTTAATCCTATAGGGTATAAAATTCTTTTAGAAGTCATTGGTCGGGGACAGGTAGGAGAAATTGCTGAAGCCGGTTATGTATTCCGCGAACGCACAGAAGGAGAAAGCAAAGTGACGTGGAAACAATATGTAGACTATATTCAACACTTAATCAGATTACGGTTATCTACTGGGAGAATAGGAAAAATTAGTCAAAAAGTCAACTTTCCCATTGGGCGATTTCTCAGATTTGGTGCAGTGGGATTTAGTGGCGTATTTGTAGATTTAACCATATTTCACATTATGCGTACCGTAATTAATTTGGGTTTAACTCGCAGTACAATCTTATCTGCCGAAGTAGCAATTCTCAATAATTTCCTCTGGAATGATTTGTGGACATTTGGGGATATTTCCCGGAAACAGACAGGAAAGCGCCAGCGTTTCAAAAGATTCCTGAAATTCAATATGGTCTGTTTAGCAGGGATAATCATCCAAACATTAGTAGTCAATTTCCTATTCAATAGCTTAGGTATGAACCAGTATATAGCTAAATTAATAGCGATCGCAGTAGCCACAATTTGGAACTTCTGGGTTAACCTAAAACTAAGCTGGCGAGTCACAGAAGTAAAATAATTTTTGGGAGTCAGGAGTCAGGAGTCAGGAGAAAAAGAAGAAGAAGAAGAAGAAGAAAAGATCTTCTATTCTGAATCCTTGAAATCCATTCATCTGCGTTTATCCGCGTTCATCTGCGTTTAATTATTAATATTAGGTCTTTTCTTCTGATTAAATAAACCCGACATACTCATACCTGTCACCAATAAACCAATTAATCCAAAACCATTCAAAATCGGATAAATTGCCTGTAAATGAAAAATTTCCCCAGTATGAATTTCCAACATCAATCGAGAAGAAAGTCCAATATTAATCGGCCATTCCTTAACAACAGTAGCTAACATTCCCGTTAAAACAGTTAATAAAAGTGGGACACAAACAATAATGCCAATAACACGATGATATTTACGAAATGCTTTTTTCACAGTAATCCTCCAAAGATTTTTAAACGCAGATAAACGCAGATAAACGCGGATGAATTAAGAGATTAGTATTACCTTTGCGCCTTTGCGCCTTTGCGTGAGACATATTATTATCTACGTCGCCAAACCTTCAATCCTTCAAACCACAAAATACTCAATACCCCAGAAGTGAGACTAACTAATAAATCATCAAAATGAAGAAAAGAGAACCGGAATAAATGACGTAACACAGGAACATAAAGCACCAAACCCATAAACACCACAGCACCAGCCAACACCCACCAAAGTGCCGCATTAGGAGTGCGTAACATTTCGGGAATAGTCCGCGACCAAGAACGATTACTCAAAATCATACTCAAATTCGAGACAATTAGGGTAGTAAAAGCCAAAGCACGGGCATCAAATTCTCCATGTCCAGAATAAAAAGCCACAGCAAATACAAGCAGTAACACCACTAGCACACTTATCCCTTGCAGCAGTGCTAACCTCAAAGTTCGACGACTGAATAAGGACTCTCTGGGATTACGGGGTGGACGGTTCATGATATTGCTTTCTTCTGGTTCAGCCTCAAATACTACAGTACAGGCAGGGTCAATAATTAAATGCAGAAAAGCAATGTGGATAGGCAATAATACCAGCGGCCAATGAAATATTACCGGAATCAAGGACATTCCCGCAATGGGGATATGCACCGCCAAAGTATAAGCCATCCCTTTTTTCAGGTTATCAAATACTCGCCGTCCTAGCCTCACAGATTGGACAATGGCAGAAAAATCATCATCTAGCAAAACTAAATCCGCAGATTCACGGGCGACATCTGTTCCCCTTTCACCCATAGCAATACCGATATTTGCAGCTTTCAAAGCTGGGGCATCATTCACACCATCTCCAGTCATAGCCACGATTTCACCGCAGCGTTTGAGGGCATTCACAATTAGTAATTTTTGTTCGGGAACAACCCGCGCAAAGATATTCACAGTTTGAATGCGAGATAGTAACTCCCCTTCTGGCATTGTTTCCAGTTCTGACCCGGTAATTACTTCTGTGGCAGGTTTTAGACCGATTTGGCGGGCAATATTTTGGGCTGTGGCGGGATAATCCCCTGTAATCATCACTACCCGTATACCAGCAGTGTAGCATTCGGCAATGGCTGGGGCAACAGTTGGGCGCACAGGGTCAGCCATGCCTAGCAGTCCCAAAAAGGCAAATTCAAAGTCGTGCTGGGCTTCAGGAAGAGATTTGAGGGTTTTGTTCTTTTGATGTTGGCCAATAACTTTGGCTACACCTAAAACACGCAAACCCGCGATCGCCATTTTATTAATCTGCTGTTCCAAATCTTGCCTTTGTTGGGTGTTAAAATGACAAAGATCAGCGATCGCTTCCGGCGCTCCTTTGGTAGCAACTACTAATTTATCTTCTGGAGATTGCCACACACAAGACATGGCTAATAATTCACCTGTAAGGGGATATTCTCGCAGGATTTCCCAATCTTGATGTAAATGTTCTGTTCTAGCTAAATAGTCATCACCCACTTGTTTGAGGGCTTTTTCCATGGGGTCGAAAGGGTCTTTGCGACTGGCTAAAATCCCAAATTCGATTAATTCATGAAAAGTTTCCGGCAGGGCTTCCCGTTCATGGAGGGCGACATCGTAAAATTGCGGTGTTAATGTTGTGGGCTGATACACAAATAATTGCTGAACTGACATCCGGTTAAAAGTCAGCGTTCCAGTTTTATCTACACAAAGAACAGTCGCAGAACCCAGTGTTTCTACTACAGGAACACGCCGAGTTAAAACCCTAGCCTGGGAAAATCTCCAAGCCCCCAAAGCCAGGAAAATTGCCAAGACCACAGGAATTTCATTGGGCAAAATTGCCATCGCCAGTGCCAAACCTGCTAAAATTCCTTGTAGCCAATCGTTCCTTGTTGCACCGTAAATAACGATTACAGCTACACAAATAGCGATCGCTACAAAGGTCAATTTACTGACAATTTTTCGAGTTTCCCGTTGCAAAACCGTGTCTTCGGATTCGACAGTTTGCAAGGCTTTACCAATTTTACCCATTTCCGTCTGCATACCTGTGGCATAGACTTGGGCAATTCCCTGACCTTGAACTACTAACGTTCCCGAATAGACAAAAGGTAGATCTTCACCACCAGGACGATGCTGTGTGGCGGTTCTCATCGTATTTTCTAAATCGGTGGTATCCTGTTTGCGAACGGGTAAAGATTCCCCAGTTAACAAAGACTCATCAACGCTCAAATGGGTAGACCACATCACCACAGCATCAACAGGAACTCTATCACCCTCTGACAAAACAATCACATCTTCTCGAACTACTTCCCGTCCAGCAATTCGTTGACGTTTGCCATCACGAATAACTAATGCGCGTGGACTAGAAAGATCCCGTAATGCTTCCAGAGATTTTTCTGTTTTTTGTTCTTGGTATAAGTTGATGCCAACAATGAAAAAGATGAACCCTAGTAAAATTAAAGCTTCCTGGGCATCACCCAAAAACAGGTAAATGATACCACATCCTAATAACAGGAGAAAAATCGGCTCTTGGAAGATTTCTAGGGCAATTTCCCAGATTTGGCGATGTTGGGTAGATGGTAGCTCATTATATCCTTCTTGTTGGAGGCGATCGCTTGCTGCTGACACAGATAGCCCCGTAATAGATTGGAGTTCGATTTTATGAGTCATGATAAAAGTTTTGTTTGAGTGGTTACATATCGTGTAAACTACATATATATAGCGATCACCAAAAAATCCCCAAAATTTATCTTAAAAATCTCTTAAAACTGTTATTCTGAGCAGAGCGTTCCCACTCATAGGCTTACGACACCAATACCAGTATCCGCCACTTCCATAACTACAAAATCATCCCATTTAACGATTTTTATCCTGACCAGACCATCATTAGACTGATATTGCAAAGTATTTCCCAGTAAATTGTCCAGTTGCACTTTCCGAGTTCTTGACATTTGCTGTTTTATCTAGGAAATATTAGCGGTACAAATCAAAATATCCATTAGGAGTTGACAATGAAGAATTTCCAACCAATGTTAATTATTGCAAGTATTAGCTTACTGACTTTAGTAGGTTGTAACAATCCCGAACAAGCTTCCACAGAAACTACTCCAGCAGCAACTTCCAATTCCACAGAACAAGTCCCAGGACAAAAATCCACAACAAGTAATGCAGGTTTACTTGCTGTAGTCTCAAAAACAAAAACCGCAGTTACATCTGGCAACTTTGTTCAAGCTAAAAAAGAATTTGACAAGTTTGAAGATGCTTGGAAAGAAGTAGAAGATGGCATTAAAGCTAAATCTCGTGATAATTATGAAGTTGTCGAAAAAAGCATGGATGAGATTTCAGACGAACTCAAAGCTGCTAAACCCCAAAAAGACAAATTATCAGCATCATTACAGTCATTAGAAAAAACTATCAATGCTATTCCCAAATCCTAATTAGGGCTTGCTTAAACAGTCTTTTCGTGAATGACAGAAATCAGAATTAAACGCAGATGAACACAGATAATTTTGTACATCATTAGACTAGGAAATGCTATGTACCAACTTTATGTAAGCTTGCACAGAATAATAATCATCCTCATTCATCTGCGTTTATCGGCGTGCATCTGCGTTTAATTATTATCGAAATCCTATTTTAGTCAGCTTCATATTAACTTAGTATGAGTAGTTTGCATATAACGATAAATTGCCGTAATATTTCGAGCATCATCAATACCTCTATGATGTGTACCCTGTAATTCCATTCCCAAACGTTCCAAAGCTTGTGCCATACCAAACTTATGAGACACACCCAAATATTCTGAAAATTCCGTTTTGATATTTCTGTGTTCTGCACCAAAAGGATAAGGAAGATGATGAAATTTGCAATCTTGTAAAAATTGCGATTTATCATAATTTCCCCAAGAACAAAATATATGATCAGGAAATAAATTCATCCAATCAGTTAATTTTGACATCACTTCTGGAAAACTCTGTGCTGCGTCAACTTGTTGCTGAGAAATACTGGTTAATTCTGTACAAAAAGTTGTAAGTTGTGGATTTCGCACAGGTTTAATAAATTGTTGAAACTCAGAATCAATTTCCCAGGTTTGGCGATTTAACATCACCGCACCAATTTCAATAATTTCCATTTGATGACGGGGAATACTTTTTTGATTACAACAAGTAGCCTCAAGATCAATTATTAAAAAATAGTTATTCATTAGCAATTGATAATTGGTAATAGGTAATTGGTAATTGGTAATTGGTAATTGGTAATTGGTAATAAAATACTTGTTTTCATCCTGTACATCCTTTCATCCTGGATATTATCTCGACTATCGCTCGATAACCACCTGATCCTGACAATTCATGAAAAAGGTTTCAACCATTTTCTTAAAATAGCAGTATCCAGAGCAAAAGCCGCTAGGACAAACCATAATATACTTTCTCCTGCTAAGATTAAAAAAGGCAAAACCGAATTATTTAGATGCCAACCAACTTCTATTTGAGTTAAACCCCGCACTAAACCAAAAGCCCAAATACCCCCAGTTTTGAGGTGAGGATTGGCATCTACACGGATAATATAACGATAGGTGACACCAAATAGAAAACCAGAAAACCCGGCTATGACACCATTTAATAACATCTGTAAATTTACTATATCAATTTTATCATAAGTAACTATTGGAAAATACTTATCTAGCCACAAAACATTAATAAAGCTGGTACTAAGAAAAGCTAAACCTAAAGATATGCTACCAATTACTCCCGCTTTCAGGGATTCTAACCGTTCTGCCATTAATTCCATAATTTTTCTAACTCTCCTATCAATCTAGTTAATGAATCCACTGCATTTTCCCAGTATGATGGATATTAGAGCCGTTTTGTAATTATTTGAAAAGTAGAACTATGATTTTGACACTGGGTTGGGTATCGCTCTTAGTTGTGTTTACTTGGTCTATTTCTATGGTAGTTTGGGGACGCAACGGACTATAGAGGCATCGTGGAAAGTCCATTTTTGGGTATTTTAGCCTTATTTGGGGCGCTGCTGCTAGTAGGAGTTACTGGTGGTGTTGTTTATCTAACATTATCAGATTGGCGCGATCGCCGTCGTCTCGAAGACGAAACCCGCGAAGCCCGACGTAGCACTAGCAAGCGAAAATGATTCTATTGCAGCATATATATAGCTGTATTTTGCGTTAAAAAGTGTTTATGTAGGGATAATAACTATTTCTATCCCTACATAAATTATACTTATATACAAGCAAATTTATCTATGAGAATGTAGATAGACAATGGGTTTCGGCGTGATCAACCAAAATAAGCGATCGCACCTGAGTTCGGTGTTACAGCAAATTGTCATCAAACCCGGAACAAGAACCCCACCCCCAACCCCCTCCCCGCAAGCGATGAGGGGGCTAAGATGTACCTTATATGATTGGAAATCGCTGTAGGAGTTCGGAGTTTCTCCTTCGGAGACGCTACGCGAACAGAGTTATGATTTTTTCAACGAGATCATAAGGGTTTGAGACTCATATTTGGGGCAGTTTTCCAAAAATTATCTTATGTCGAACTCAGGTGATCGCAGTTTTACCGAAGATCTTACCCAACTTTATTCATTATTTCTTTGCGTCTCTGCGTCTCTGCGTGAAATGAAATTCAAGAAATATAGAAAAAAATATACCTGTTTATAGCCAGAAACTACAAACAAGTACAATCAAAAATAACAGTAGTTTATTAAAAAAACAAAATTATTAGTCGTTATCCCACTCTTCGCGTCCGATTAAATCACCGATGCGATCGCGCAGTAAAAAATCACATTTCTCTAATTCACATTCTACACAAACCCACTCTCTAGCCGGGATAAACTGGCAAAGTGTATATATTGGCTGTTGACGACCAACCATTCCCCTTTCCACCAGTCGGCGTGCTTCGTCCTGAATAACATTCAGAGAGTAGTAATTGTAATTGATAGAAGGCACCGTATTCACAGTCATGGTTTTTTTCTCACAAAATTACATCAAAAATACATTTAGATAGCGTTCCCATTATGCATGAGGAACAAACATGGCAATAATTAAACTTGTGTCCAGGGTTTTGTAGTTTGCTATACGGAACTATTATCATTTTGACGCTATACACCTCCAAATTATCTAAAGAAATGTTAAGTTTGTCAACAAAGGATGACATTCATGGTATTTCAACTTCATATTACTAAGATAACAGCAGTTAAGTTTACTAATCAAACCTAGATATTTACATTTTTAACATTAACTTGTATTAAAATTATTAAAATCATACTAGATTTGCTTTAGCGTTAACTTTATCAGTATATATAAGTCTATGATTTTTGACCTCTATCCTAAGATATAAAATTTGCAATACCCGGAACTCTCTAAAAATAGGGAATCAAGGCATTCCCTATTATCTCCACCTAGAGTGCTTTAACTAGCAACAAGTTCCAGATTTATTTATATTTTGGTTAACTTTGCATTAATAAATCATTCAGCCATCTCTTCTACTACCTCATCCACACTTGCTGATGCTCGTTGTTGCTCCAGTTGGTTTAATAAACTCAGCACCTTAGTACCTCGTTCTATAGAACGATCTTCCACAAAGATCACTTCTGGAGTCCGTCTTAATCTGACTCTAGCCCCCAATTCACTGCGAACGTAACCCGTAGCTGACTTTAAACCAGCCATTGTTTCCGTTTTCGCTTCCTCCGTTCCATAAATACTCACAAAGATGGTAGCGTGTTGTAGATCCCCAGAAACATCCACATCGGTAACACTGACCATTCCCGTACCCACACGGTCATCCTTAATACCGTTGAGTAGCATTTGGCTAACTTCCCGTTTAATTAATTCAGCAACGCGGGAAACGCGGCGATTTGTAGCCATATAAATTCCGCCTTCTCACAGAGGTTTAATAACATGATTCTAAACGTAAATGAAAGTGGACGGTGCTTGACGTGATAAAATCAACACCAACAGTCCAATAAACTCAACTCTTTCCTGGCTTTTGGTTTACATTGAACTCAATCCCAGCATAGCCCGCACGGTAAGCGTTACGAAAAAAAGACCACCAGTAAACAAGCCTAAAATAGCCATCAGCGTCACAGGACGTTTTAATAATGGAAACAGCGGCTCAAGGGTGTTTAGAAAAATACCCAAGACGATACTAACTAAATACCGAGGGTAGCGAAAGACGTTATCCCAAAATCCATCAAACATTTGAATTTAGACTGCCTTATTATAGACTTTATTGATTAGTTAGTTTTTAGTTTAATCGTAAGTAGATGGTAAGTCAAATCCCTAAACAAACTTACCCACGACCATTTTTAAAGTGGGCTGGGGGTAAAACTAGATTGATTTCGCAATATAAAGACTATTTTCCCCAGCATTACCAGACTTACTATGAACCATTTTTAGGGGGTGGAGCAGTTTTTTTCCATTTGCAACCATCTCATGCAGTTTTAACTGATATTAATGCAGATTTAGTTATTACTTATCGGTGCGTTAGAGACAATCTTGAAGAATTAATAACTTTACTGCAAGCACATCAGCAAAGACATAATTCAGAGTATTACTATGATGTCAGAAATTATCATAATGGGACAGATTTAACAAAAGCGGCTCGGTTTATTTATCTGAATAAGACTTGTTTTAATGGGCTGTACCGGGTTAATTCTCAAGGAAAATTTAATGTCCCTGTAGGTAAATATAAAAATCCTGGTATTTGTCAAGAAGAAGTTTTGCGAGTCGCATCGTTAGCACTCCAGAAAGTAGAAATCAAACAAGCAAATTTTGAAGAAGTGTTGAATTATGCAACTGGTACTAATGACTTTGTTTATTTTGATCCTCCCTATTATCCTCTAAATAAAACTAGCAATTTTACAGCTTATAGTAATTTCTGTTTCGACGAGAATCAACAAATAAAACTCAGAGATATTTTTATTGAATTAGCTGATAAAGGTGTAAAAGTTATGTTATCTAATTCTGATTGTCCATTGATTCGTGACCTTTATAGTGATTTTAATGTTCACACCATATCAGCAGCAAGGTAAATTAATTCTAATGCCCAGAAGCGAGGGAAAATAACTGAAGTATTAGTAACTTCTTATAGGAAATTGTAGAAATCGTAGGTTGGGTAGAACGAAGTGAAACCCAACATTATAACATCTATAGGAATCCGGTTTGATTCTGTGAATTTACTTGTGTGGTGAGAGAACAGGGAACAGGAAAGACAGAATTGATACCTACTGAGTCTTGTTCAAAAATGAAATAGGAGTCCTATAAGTAAGTTAACACAATAAAACCAAACTATGTAAAGAGACGTAAAATCGCTGAAAACTTCTTTACTCTTGCCTTACTATAACAACAATTTTTAACGCCAATCTACTTAACATTTCCATGGAAATGTTGGGTTTACTTGCGTCAACCCAACCGACTGGATGGAATTTAATTATTTTTGGTTTCAGCATGACCGTTACGAATAGACCATGCTAATTCTAACATTTGTGTCCAGCGTTTTTGCAGTTGTTTAGGAGTACATTGAACAGCTTTAGAAATAAGTTGATCACTTTGACAAGCAGTTTTTAGTTCAAAAATTTGCTGTTGCTGTGGTGTGAGTTGATTCCAAAAAATATCCCATTGCTGGGAAGATAAACCTAACTTATGTTCTAAACCAGCACCTAACCATTGATGAACTAATTGCCATTGGTGCTGTTTGGCAAACTTCTCAACATGATATTTAAATCTTTGTTGTAAATAATCGCGTTGACGACTGGTTAAACCGAGAATTTGGTCAATTTCCGGTGCAGAAAGATCCTGGAGTTTGAGAGTCAAGTAATTCATACAATCAGATTGTCCTTGAGACTCCAGATATTTCATCAATTCGGTAATCACGCGATTGCGTTCCGACTCTTCAGAAGGGTCAAAACCAGGTTTAGCAATCATTTGTGAGCGAATTTGCTGCACTGCCACATTGCGTTGATAAGATTCTGCTTCTTCCGTTTTCGCCGAATCCACTGCCATTTCAATATCTACAGTAGTTTCTTGGGGTTGACGACGGGCAAAACCTTGAGCGCGTAAAACAATTAGTTGTTGATTAGCACCACCAGGTAAATTAATCCGGCGTTTGGCATATTGTTCTGTAAATGCCATATACTCAGCTACTTGTAACTGAGTACGGGGGGTGTAATCTTCAGGTAGTTCGGTTTCTCGACGGAAAGCTTTAATTGCTTCGATATAAAAAGCTTGTAAAAAATCTTCAATCAGATTGTAACGAGCCTCAAATCCTAAATCTGAGCCTGCAACAGTTACGTGACGATAAACAATTGCGCCTAAGCTGCTGTGTAATTCTACTCGTCCTTGTTTAGAACCAAGTTGATAGTAACGGAGGCACTTTTGTAAGCGATGTCTTCCTAATGTAATTTGCCAAGACTGAATTTGTCCTGAGTTTTGAATGCGGGAGCTTTTATCACATATCCGTTCTACTTCTTTGGCTATGCGTCCAACAACATCTTGTACACCTGAAGTGGCGGATTTAACTTGAGATTGCATCTCATGGGATAAAAGTTGTACTAATGTATCGCTGGTAGGAACAGACAATTCTTCAAGAGAAATATAGCTATCAAAAGCAGATGTAGAATTAGGCAGATTGGCGATGTTAGCTTTCATGACTTTTCTATAAAATTGGTATTGCACCTTAACTCAAACGCATATACAGTATTTAAGGCCAGTCTCAGGAGTAAAAATCTTTGGGGATTTATGCCTCAAAACTCACCAACTAGACTCCTGATATGTAAACACTGTAGGAAATTTCCAAAGTTAAGGGCTTGTTAATTGTGTCGCTTTATTTTTAGCAACTAAATCAAAGATGGCATAATAGATATTCACTCTGAGGACAAATTGCCAAAACCTTAGTCATGCTGAGATTGGCCGATAGCCTGTGTGGTATAGCCATAATTTCATGACTGGGATGAGAGTGCCTGGGAGGATGACAATTTCAAAATTGGAGTCAGGTGATCATAATAATTAGCGCAACGGAGTCCAAAACAAGGGGTTGCACTTGTAAAGCTTTATTCTTAAACCCAAGTAGCTACAGCTTCCCAACCTAAACCTCTCCGAATAATAACTGGTTCTTCATCGGTCAAATCTAAAATGGTAGACACTTGATATGTAGGTTCTTCGGCAGTGTCGATAATGATATCTACCAATTTATCCAAATGGTCATATAAATCTACCCGTGACAACATTGGTTGTTTTCCGTTTTCAACTATTTCCTGGTCTTCGTCATTTGCTCTAATATGAGCCGAAGTAGAAATAATCGGGTTTCCTAATGCTTCCATTAATGCCAAACAAACGTTATGATTTGGCACTCGAATTCCTGTGGTTTTGCGTTTGGGACTTTGTACTAGTCGCGGTACTAATTTGGTAGCAGGGAGCAAAAATGTGTAGGGTCCTGGTATTAACCGCTTCATTAGTCGGTAGGCTGTATCACTTACGAAGGCATAAGTCGCCACATTGGAGAGTGAGGGACATAAAAATGTTAGTGGTTTATCATTTGCTAACTGTTTGATTTGCCGCACTCTTTCCACCGCCGACTTGGCATTCAAGTCACAACCAATTGCATAAACTGTATCTGTAGGGTAGAGCATGATAGCGCCACTTAATAACGCTAACTTTATTTCCTCTATTCGGCGGCTTTGAGGATTATCAGGATGAATGGTGAATATTTTGGCCATAATAAGGTGGGGAGTAGGTGACAGGTGACAGGTGACAGGTGACAGAGAAGAAACAGGGGTGTAGGATGCAGGGGGCAAGGGGGAAGAATTTTCCCAATGACTGATGACTAATGACTAATGACTAATAAATTTATGAATAAAATTGTTTATCTTCAATGTCCAACAGGGGTTTCTGGTGATATGTGTTTGGGGGCGTTGGTTAGTCTGGGTGTGCCTGTGGAGTATTTGATAGAACAACTCAATGGCTTGGGAATTGAGCAAGAATACCGATTGTGGGCGGAATTGGTTCACCGTCAAGGTCAACAAGCGACTAAGGTTCATGTAGATTTGGTTTCTCATCATCACCATCATCATTCTCACAATGAACATGATCACAACCACACCCGTCATTTGCCAGAAATAGAGGAGATGATTGTTAAGGGGAATTTGCCAGTGCAGGCGGAAGCTTGGAGTTTAGCTGTTTTCCGACAGTTGGCAGTTGCAGAGGGGGCTGTTCATGGCATCGCACCGGAAAAAGTTCATTTTCATGAAGTGGGTGCGGTGGATGCGATTGTGGATATTGTTGGTACTTGTTTAGGGTTGGATTGGTTGGGTATTGATAGCGATCGCCAGGGTTTGCCTTTGCTATACTGCTCTGCATTTCCAACGGGAGGTGGTACTGTTAATGCGGCACATGGAAGAATGGCTGTACCAGTACCAGCGGTGTTAAAGTTGTGGGAAATGCGGGGTTGTCCAGTTTATAGCAATGGTATTGACAGAGAATTGGTAACACCAACGGGGGCGGCGATCGCTACTACCTTAGTTCAAGACTTTGGTTCACCACCACCAATGACTATCAAACAGGTAGGATTAGGGGCGGGTTCTCTAGATTTACCCATTCCCAATATACTACGGCTTTGGTACGGTGAAAATGAATCTTTACAGACTGATAACTCTAATTTAGCGGAATATTCCCCAAATTTAGAAACGATTACTGTCCTAGAAACTCAAATAGATGACTTAAATCCTCAAGTATTTGGTTATGTATTTGAGGCTTTATTTGCTGCGGGTGCGGTGGATGTGTTTACTCAACCGATAGGGATGAAAAAGTCACGAACTGGAATTTTATTAACTGTGATTTCTCATCCTGAAAAGTTAGCTAGTTGTGAAGCAGTTTTATTTCGAGAAACTAGCACTTTAGGCATTCGTCGCACTACTCAAAAACGGGCAATTTTACAACGGGAAATGCAAAATGTAGACACTATTTATGGAACAATATCGGTAAAAGTGGCATGGACAGGAACAGCTACGGAAAAGGTAATTACTAATGTGCAGCCAGAATATGAAGATTGTGCAGAATTAGCACGAAAAAATAATATTCCTTGGCGAGAAATTCATCGTTTGGCGTTAGAAAGTTGGTATTTGCAAAATCAAAATTAACAAAAACACAAAAACAAGATCCCCGACTTCTCTAAGAAGTCGGGGATCTAAATCCTTTTAAAATGAAGAAAATTATTCGTTGGTTGATTTTAGGTGGAACGCTGTTTTTTTTGCTGAAAGCCTTAAAAGATAATTGGTTAGGAGTTAGTGCTATTCGGATTAATATTACCGGATGGTTAATATTAGCAACTGCTACAAGTGTAACTTTATTGGCTCATATTTGGGCGGGTTGGATTTGGACTTGGGTACTCAGGGAGTTAAATCAATCTGTATCTGCTATTGAGTTTATCCAAGTTTATTTAAAAACGAATATTGCTAAATATTTACCTGGGAATGTCTGGCATTATTATGGGCGAATCATGGCGGCTAAAAATGCTAATATCCCTACGAATATTGCCACTTTAAGTGTTTTGTTAGAACCACTATTAATGTTAGCAGCAGCTTTAATTATTATTGTTTTATTTGGTACTCAAATTATTGTTAATAATCTGAATTATAATTTAATTATTCTCCAATTTTTAGCTTTAATAATTGTCTTAGGTGTACTTGATCCCCGATTTTTAAACCCAGCAATTCAACTTTTAGAACGTTGGAAAAATAAAAAATCTGCTGGAGAAAATCAGCTAATTGATATTTTTATAATTCAACGCTATCCGGTAAAACCATTATTAGGAGAATTAGTTTTTTTAGGGTTGCGGGCTGCTGGATTTATATTAACTATAATGGCGTTAACTTCTGTAAATTGGGAGCAAATACCCTTATTAGTGGGGGCTTTTAGTTGTGCTTGGGTATTGGGGTTAGTTGTTCCTGGTGCGCCTGGTGGTTTGGGCGTGTTTGAAACCACAGCGATGTTACTGTTACAATATCATTTTCCGGCGGCTTTGGTGATTAGTGCGATCGCACTTTATCGGCTCATTAGTATCTTAGCAGAAACTATCGGCGCGTCCTTAGCTTGGTTGTATGAACGAATTAGTAAATAATCTTCATGAAGCTATTTGATAAATTGCAGGACGGTATTTAGGTTCAGGAATAGATTTACCCTGTAATTTTGCAGTTTCTAACCATGCTGCTTTTGCTTGCAAAACTTCAGATAATGCTTCTTCTTCAGTGTCACCAAATGCAGAACAGTATTTTAAATCTGGAATATCTGCTATATAACCCCCGTCTTCTTCACTATAGAAAATATTAATATGGTAGTTTTTCATTTTTAATCCTCTAAAGTTAATCCATATTCTTCAATGATAGCTAAAAATTGTTTGACTTGATATGGAACAGCTTGACCATTTCGATTTTGTAAGTT
The DNA here is from genome assembly GCF_009712065.1 of Aphanizomenon sp. UHCC 0183. Lineage (NCBI taxonomy): Bacteria > Bacillati > Cyanobacteriota > Cyanophyceae > Nostocales > Aphanizomenonaceae > Aphanizomenon > Aphanizomenon sp. UHCC 0183. Next base: position 25,491 of record NZ_VILC01000046.1, read on the forward strand.
AATAATTTTCTCTATGTTTTGATGAATAAAAATATGATGACTACCATTAACTCTTGATAAACAAAATCCAAAGGCCTCAACTAAATTCACAAATTCATTAAATTGAATATTTTTAGAACCAGCAAGAACTTTATCTAGTAACTTCCGTTTTTTTGACATTTATCAACTCATAGCATTTTTTATAAAAGTGCGCTCAATTTTTTCATCGTTTTTTCTATCTCTGTGTCCTCTGCGCCTCTGCGGTTCGATAAATTACTATTAAACCACAGACGCACAAAGTAAAAAAGATATTAATCCCCAGAGTTTATCAAATAATACTATTGCCATTAATTATATATTTTTTATTACTAGCAACCATCTAGGCTGTTGACTTTGAACCCTTTACCCCATAAGGCTTCATGCAAAAAATGTGTCGTGTGTTCTTGTGGGAAAACCCCTGCAACAGGTGTTTTCCCACAAACAAAAAATAACACGAATAATTTTCCGAAAAATCCCTCAAAAACACACAAAGTCAACAGCCTACCCAAAGACTAACTTTTAATCCCCAGTAATAGAAAGTTCACTCACCCAAACTCTAGGAGCAACTCCTCCTGGTGTTAATTCCACCTCTTTCTCCACATAAACAATTGATTTCAAAAGTTCCAAGAAATCCCCAGCTACCGTTGCGGACTCAATACTGGTTTTCTCACCTTTGTTAACTAACCAACCATCAAAAGGCAAAGAAAAAGAACCTTGTAAAGCCTTAACACCCGCATGGAGAGCTTGTAAATCATCAATTAAAATCACATTTTCCGCAGTTTCTAGACTCAATTCTTTCTCAGGAGTTCCCGCCGCAAAAACGTGATAAAAATTCGGACTAACGCTAACTTTTGCGCCAATACTAGCATTACCTGTAGGTTGAGCATTTAACCGTTTAGCAGTTCCCGCACTATGCAAAAAGCTAGTTAAAATGCCCTTTTCTATTAACTTAATTTGCCGGGTAGGAGTACCCTCACCATCAAAACTTTCTGCACCAATATTAGCAGGGTGTAAAGCATCATCATAAACTGAAAGTAAAGGTGAAGCTAGTTCTTTACCAATATCATCAGTTTTCGATAAACTTTGATTATCCAGAATACTTTGGGCGTTAAATAAATTAGAAAAAGCACCTAACAAACTTAAAAAAGCTTCAGGAGAAAAAACTACTTGATACTTACCAGTTTTGATTTTTTCATAATGCAAATGACTGATAGTTTTCTGGGCAGTTTCCTTGATACAACCAGCAATATCTAAATCAGCGACACTTTCCTTAACTCGATAAGCACTACCACTGCGGGGTTTCTTACCTTCTTCTTCAGTTTTGCTGTACAAATAAATAGAAGCTAAGGAATGAGATTCAGTTCTCACAGCACCATCACTATTGAGATAAAATCTGTCAATATCCCTTTGTGCTAACCCATTATAAGGCACACTTGTAATAGCAGGATGGGTTGCTAGTAATTCTTTTTCTGCCACTAATAGCTTTTCTATTAGTTCAGAAACAGGTGCTTGCAGTGCCTTTTCTTGGTGTTTATTAGGGATAGGAATAGTGGCTTCTGGACTAAAATCAGGAACATTTTCTTTCACACCAAAAAAACTCGCTTCATAAGCAGTTTTCAAAGCTAATTCTAATCCTTTAGTATCTACATCTGTAGTGCTGGTAACACCCATTGTATTTTCTTCATTCCAAACCCGAACTGTTACCCCAGAACGATTGGAAGCTTTAACTTGTTTAGGTTCACCTTGGTCAACTTGAACACTGGTATCATCTACAGTTGAGCCGTAAATATCAAACTTTTTAATGCCAAGTTTGGCAGCATTTTCTTGAGCGGAGGTGGCGATTTCTTGTATTTTTGTCATGATGAATTAATTTCTAAATTTTGAACGCAGACGAACGCAGATAAACGCAGATAATATAGCTTATCTGTTTTTATCTCAATACAGTTTAGTTAAAAATTTTTTCTTCTCTCTGTGTCCTCTGTGCCTCTGTGGTTCGTTTAAAAAATGACTTTCACAAAGAGTTCTAGATTTAACTAAACCGTATTGGTTTTTATCTGCCGCCGACAGTGATGGAATCAACCTTAATATGGGGTTGTCCAACAGTTGTATAAATACTGCCACTAACAGAACCACAAAAGCCGGGAGCTAATTCTAAATCTTGAGAACATAGGGAGATTTTATTCATGATTTCCTTAGCTTCACCGATGAGAGTAGCGCCTTTTAATGGTTTGGTAATTTTGCCATTTTCTATTAAGTAAGCTTCATCAACACTAAAGTTAAATTGACCTGTTGCGCCGACACTGCCGCCACCCATTTTCTTACAGTAAATGCCTTTATCAACGGAGGCAAATAGGTCTTCTGTTGTGTGTTCACCACAATCAATATATGTATTTCGCATCCGACTAGCGGCAGCAAATGTATAATTTTGACGGCGGCCACTACCTGTTCTGGGGTGTCCAGTCCGCACTGAACCGGTTCTATCAGCTAGGAAGTTTTTGAGAATGCCTTTTTCAATTAATAATGTTCTTTGAGCGGGCATTCCTTCATCGTCCATATCAATAGTCCCAAAGGCGTTATCAGTGCGTCCTTCATCCCAAGCAGTCAGGCTTTCATGGGCGATTTTCTCACATTTTTTATCGGCAAATGGTGTGGTTTTGTGTTCAATTTGAGTGGTTTCTAAAAGGTGTCCACAGGCTTCATGGAAAATTACACCGCCAAAATGATTAGCCATAATAATGGGGTAAGTTCCTGATTCTACGTAATCTGCATAAAGCATTTTACCGGCTGATTCGGCGATTTGTTCGGAGGCTTGTTGATAATCCCAGGTTCTCAGGAAGTTAGAGTCACTGGTGTTACCAGCACGTTCGCCAATGGAGGCACGGTTAGCACCGTCAGCACAAAGCAGGTTAAACCCAACGGATTGGGTGAGGCGGATATCACGGGCAAATGTACCGTCACTGGCAGCAACTAATACTTCTTGCCAATCACGGAAGTAGGAAGCGCGGCGAGATTGGACGTGGGTAGCTTTTTTGTTAAGTTGGGCTGTACCATCAAGGAGGACTTCTCCCATTTCGCGGATAGAACTGCACAAGGGCAGCCAACCGTCTTTACCGCGTTTTGTGGCGTAGTCTCTGAGTAATTCTAGGTTGATTTCGGGGATGAAACCAGTGGGTCCGGGTAGTTGTAAGCCTAAGATGGAAAGAGCTTTTTCTAAAGCAGCTTTTAAACCGGCAAATGTCAGGTTATTGGTGCTAACGTAGCAGTCAGCTTTGCCACGAAATACTCGGACTCCTGCACCGGTAGCTAAACTGGGGGAAATGCTGGTAATGGTGTCTTCTTCGGCTAAACAACTGATGTAGTTGCGACGTTCTAAGAAGTATTCTACAAAATCTGCTCCGGCGGCGCGTCCTAGTCCTAAAAGGGTTGCCAGAGGGGCTTCCCAAGTGTCATCGAAGCGTTCTGTGGTGGATAAATATTGTAAACTGGGAAGTTGATTTGAGAGAAGTAGGGTATTTGTAAGCATGAAGTGCCTCGTCTGCTGGCGTTATCTACAGATGTAACTGAAAAAAATCCTGGTGTGTTCAGTCTAACAAATCTATGAAAGTCGTTGTTGGCAGTTAGGCTGTAGGGTTTTCCGCCATTTGCAGATGAATTTAGTTCATACTCTCATTATTTTCCACGACTACTGCGGCGTGTAGGTAGGTTAGGTTGTGGTGGTTCTTGAGATTTTAAACCATTATCATCAGTCAGAAATTCTACATGAAAACCTTTTTCATGATAGTAATACCAACCCAAGACTACAATACTCGCATCTCCCATAGAAGTTTTTTCTACAGCTTGATTAGGAAATTTATCTGCTAAATTTTTCAATCCTTCTGCTTCCCATAGTACAATTTGTTCACGAAAAGCAGCCCAAGGACTTGTTTCATCAGCAGCATAAATCATGATTTGGGCAAATTTTCCTGATGTTATTCTTTTACTATCTGAATTTGTAGTTTTAGCTTGGGCAATATGATTACCTGTTTCTATAACTGTGGCTAATGGAAGTACCAAGGTTGTTCCTTTTTCAATTTCTGTGATAATTTTCTCGTTAACAAGTTCAAAGTCCCATTTATTATTACCAGCAGTTTCTTTACCTGGAACTTTTAACCAAACGCACAATAAAGATGTATCTATTAATAAAACTTTTCTCATATTTTTAATTACTCCCCATGAGAAAGGCTGCGTTCAATTGCACCTTTAGTTGTCATTTGTCCCAAGGAATAAGATGCAAATAATTTGGGGAAGTTGTCAATATCTTCTAAAAGGGTAAGTTTACTTTCTCCTGTTTCTGAATCTCGATGTGCGACAACTACAAAGGGAACTATTTCCGAACCAAAAGCATCAAGTAAGGCTGGGTTATGGGTTGTGAGTAAAATATCAATATTGCGTTTAGTGCCAATTTCTTTTAATATTTTCACCAATAATGCTGCACGGGAAGGATGTAAACCATTATCTATTTCTTCTATAACAATTTGACTACCTTCAGGACGAGTTAATAATGCTGTGAGAATGGCTAGAAAGCGTAATGTTCCATCTGACATACTTCTCGCATCAATTTCTGTAATTTCTCCTGGTTTCCATTCTTCCTGACAATAAAGCATTGCATCTGTACCCAATCTTCCTACTTTTTCAGCCCATACTTTTTTAATATCACCTTCTGGTAAATCTTGGATGTAGTAAGATAGATTTGATTCTACTTTTGCTTTTTGTTCTTCTGGTAATGCTGCTAATACACCTGCAATATTTGAACCATCACTTTCTATATTTTCAGAAAGTCTTGAGTAATTACGCATTGTCAAAGGAATAGGATTTAAAATATGGATATTTTTAATTGTTGGTAAAATAACATTATCAATTATTTTCTGTAGGTGATTCTCGCCAAAGTCTCGTTTTTCATTAATTTCATCAAGCATTTTTTGTCTTTTATCTTTGTTTTCGATATTATCAATTGCCAATATATCTAAATAATTATCTAAATATTTACTTCGATCAAGATTAGACCCTTGGTAGTTAGGTAACGTAGGTTTACTACTATAAATTTGACTAACTGGATTGATTACAAAAATACTTTCTGGAACATAAGTATGATTTTTAAAATCATCTGTTTCTATAGATTCTTGTTTAAGATAAACACCTTCACCTTTTCTTAAAATAATATTATATAAATAATCCTTTTCTTCATCTCCAACTAATAGCTTTAAACTAAACTCATTTTCACCTTTCCTTGCAGCTAATTCAACACCACCACGAATAGAAGAAAGTGTTTTATCTCCTGCTAAAGCTGCTTCAATATTTTCACCGTTCGCTATTCTCTGCAAAAATTCCAAAGCTTCAACCACATTAGACTTACCACTTGCATTAGTGCCAATAAGCACAGTTAAAGGATCAAGTGGAAGTTCAGCATAACGGAAACTTTTCCAATTTTCGAGAATGAGTTTTTTCAGCATCATCAAAACTACATATATTTTATTTAGTTAATACTTATAATATAAACCAGATTTTCTTTATTCTGCGTCAGTCTTGCTGGTTGATATCGTCATTTTTGATGTTAGCATAGTAAAAAGGTGCAATAAGAGGAAGCTTGATAAACCTTAGTTATACCAAAAAGGATTAAAATTTGTAAGATATGGTGAGGGGGTAAGATCCTTTTTCACCTTTGAGGCTATTCTATATTTTATCCAACTATCAACACCCTCATTCCCCTCAATGATTATTTTATCAAGGGTGGATAATTGCCGACTTGACTGTATTTTGTTTCTAAATATTGCGAAAATTGATTTAAAACCAATTTTTATTCAGCAGTTTGTTACTGACAATGACCACAAACATTAACATACCAAACTGAATTTGCCAAGGTGATAACACTAAACTTACAATAAAAATGACGGCTGTGAACACACCTGCAATATTGGTGATTTCATCATCATTTCTTTGGAAGAGATAGCCAGTCATTACACCTGTAACTAATGTTATTAAGAAAAATAAAGGCATTTTCACTAATCTCCAAACTACGAGCTACTGTTTAATACCAGTAGATTTTAACCTTCTTCAAGAACGTTATTAACATTATACTTAAGTAAGACAAAATGGCAACAAATTTATTCTCAACTGATGAAATTAGCTATTCTCAAATGATGCCATTATTTGCTAAATTAAGTTAACACTATCTATTCGTGCTGGAATCAATTTAACACTTTCAATTTAAATATCCAATGTTGAACATTTCCCAACTCCTCGCAACTGAACTAAAACTTAAACCCCACCAAGTACAAAACGCCCTAGAACTCTTAGCAGAAGGGGCAACAATTCCCTTTATTGCGCGTTACCGTAAAGAACGCACTGATGAAATGGATGAAGTGCAATTACGGGATTTACAAGATAGGCATAATTACTTAACGGAGTTAGAAGACAGAAAGAAAGTAATTGTGAATGCGATCGCTCAACAAGATAAACTTACCCCAGAACTACAAGCAAAAATAGCATCCTGTTTACAAAAAACTGAACTGGAAGATTTATATTTACCCTATCGTCCTAAACGTCGGACTCGTGCTACCATTGCTAGGGAAAAAGGGTTAGAAGCGCTCGCCAGATTTATTCAATCTCTAAATACAAAAAATGCTGTTTCTGCATCATTAGAGGAAGAATCAGCAAAGTATATTTCCGAAACTTTAGGAGTAAAAAGTGCAGATGAAGCTTTAAAAGGGGCATCTGATATCTTAGCAGAAGAAGTAGCAGAAAAAGCAGAATTACGCGCATATATCCGCGATTATCTTTTAGAAAATGGGCTGTTTGTTTCTCGGATTAAAGATGACCATCCCGAAGGGACGACTAAATTTGAAATGTACCGCAATTATCAAATTAAAGTCAAAAATATTGCCCCTCATAATATGTTGGCTTTATGTCGAGGAAAAGATGAAAAAATCCTCAGTTGTGAAGTTGCTTATGACGAAGATTTTATCCTGGGTTATTTAGAATCTCAAGAAATTAAAACTAAGGTTAGTAACGTGCGTGAATTTTATCAAGTCATGTTAAAAGATAGTTTTAACCGCCTAATGAAAACTTCCTTAATTAGCGAAGTAACTAACGAGAAAAAAACCTTTGCTGATATAGAATCAATCAAAACCTTTGAAACCAATTTACGAGAATTGCTGTTATCAGCACCCGCAGGAATGAAACCTACAATGGCGATAGATCCTGGTTTTAGAACCGGGTGCAAAGTCGCTATACTAGATGAAACTGGACAATTTTTAGAATATCAAGCCGTATTTCCCCACCAAGCCGTAGAACAACGTCAAAAAGCCGCCCAAACTATTAAGAAATTACTGGAAAAATACCACATTCAATTAATTGCTATTGGTAACGGTACAGCGTCACGAGAAACAGAAGAATTTGTTGCCGAAGTATTACCAAATATAGCCCATAAACCAGTTAAAGTCATGGTAAATGAATCTGGTGCATCTATATATTCCGCCAGTGAAGTAGCTAGAGAAGAATTTCCTGATTTAGATATTACCGTGCGGGGTGCAATTAGTATTGGAAGAAGATTGCAAGATCCTTTAGCAGAATTAGTCAAAATAGATCCTAAATCAATTGGTGTAGGACAATATCAACATGACGTTGATCAAAAATTACTGAAAAAGAAATTAGATGAAACCGTCGAAAGTTGCGTTAACTATGTGGGTGTAGACTTAAATACAGCTTCTAAAGAACTTCTCACCTTTGTTTCGGGAATTACCCCAACCATAGCTAATAATATTATTGCCTATCGTAACGAAAATGGCGCATTTAAAAATCGTCGTCAACTCTTAAAAGTAGCCAAACTAGGACCAAAAGCCTTTGAACAAGCAGCAGGTTTTTTAAGAATTCGTGGTGGTGAAAATCCCTTAGATAATACCGCAGTTCATCCAGAAAGTTACTCCTTAGTGCAATCTATCGCGGCTGATTTAGGAGTATCCTTAAATCAAGTTACACAAGTTGCAGAAAAACTCAAAGAAGCCAACATCAAAAAATACGTTACCGACACCATTGGAGAACCAACCCTGCGCGACATTCTCAGCGAATTAGAAAAACCAGGCAGAGATCCTCGTGCTGAATTTAAATATGCTACCTTCAAAGAAGGAATCAAAGAAATTAAAGATCTAACCGTAGGAATGCAACTAGAAGGAATTATTACCAACGTTGCTAACTTCGGTGCTTTCGTTGATATTGGAGTCCATCAAGATGGTTTAGTGCATATTTCCCAACTTGCTGATAAATTTGTAGATGATCCGAAAAAAATTGTGAAAGTTGGACAAGTCGTTAAAGTGCAAGTTTTAGAAATCAACGAAAAACTCAAACGCATAGGTTTATCAATGAAAGGAATCAAACAATAATTACCTCTTCCTGATTTTTTATGTTAATCATAGCCCCCTCCTCGCTTGTGGGGCTACCGTGTACACACATCCTTACCCAAAGCGAGTTTTCCACAACGAGAAAGAATTTAGAGAAATCCACACAAAAGATGATCCTAGTGCTTACGCATTGACAAAGTTTTCTAAATATGTAATGTAGATTTTATCTCTTGTAGGGTGCGTCAGACCCAATAATTTAGTAAGGGACTTCCAAGAAATAAATTATCCTAATTAACGAACCACGGAGGCGCAGAGGACACAGAGGAATAATGGTTTGAGAGATTTTTGCGTTAGGTGATTGAGTATTTTTTTATTTGGAAGTCCCTAAGAGAGTTTTTGAAAAGTTATGGTTGATGTATCAAATATTTTTTACCCCACCCTAACCCTCCCCTTGTAAAGGGGAGGGAACTGGATTTTTATTGTTTCCCCCCTTTACAAGGGGGGACTAAGGGGGGTAGCAATGTGATGAAAATTACGGAATACCACTTTTCAAACATCCTCTAAGAGAGTTTTTGAATTTGTCATTGCGACCCCCAGGGAAGCGATCGGAAAATCTCTGAGTGAAGATGAGATTGCTTCATTCCACTAAGGGACTTTTGCTATTAGACTGGGAATTGATTCCCAGGCGGGCTATGGGTTTTACGTTAAGTTGACACCAATGAGCAGTCCAGTCTAAAGGACACGGGGATTCTTAAGACCAAAGGAGTCGTTTTTCATCTGTCCTTTGTATTCTGTTGTTGAATAATCTCGCTAATTTCTGCCAAACTTAAGTTTAAAACTTGTGCGATTTGTTCTCCAGTTAAACCCAATCCTATCAATCCAGGAACTGCATCTAACTTGGCTTTGCGTTCACCTTCTTCCTTTCCTTCTTCTTTTGCTTCTTGATAAAATCGGGTTTGTTTTAACTCACTTAATCCAAACATAGCTTCTATTTCCTCTCTATTCATTCTGGGGAACTTGTAAATTAAAATCGTCTCGATGATTTGTAATACTTGTTGCTGTTGAACTTCAGAATCTATCTCTTGCTTAGTTCTTGTGATTAATTCTCTGGCTTGGATAATAGAACTATCTTTCTTAGCGATGATTAGTTTTATTGTAGCAACACCAATTGGTAAAGATGCTATATCTTCTAATTCATCAAGATAAATAACTCTGACTCGTTGGCTGGTGAAGAAG
>NZ_VILC01000047.1:0-9309 GCF_009712065.1 Aphanizomenon sp. UHCC 0183
ACTACTTATGTGCCTATCTTCTTATAAGATTAGATTTAACAAAAGTAAAAAATCTTGGTTTTAGAGAAAGATCATGACAACTTCTATCGCCTTTGACTTAGCATCACTAAATCAGCAATTTGAAACTGCAACCCCTACAGAAATCCTAGCCTGGTCTGTAAAGAACATCCCCACAGGATTAGTCCAAACTAGTGCCTTCAACGTTGATGACATCATCTTGACACACATTTTTTATAGCGAACTTCAGCATCCCGTTCCCGTTATTTTCCTAGATACCCTTTATCATTTCCCCCAAACCCTAGAATTGGTAGCTAAAGCCAAAGAAATCTATAACCTAGATTTAAAAACCTATAAAACCCCAGACGTAGATAGCCGTGAAGCCTTTGCTGCTAAATTTGGGGAAGCCCTTTGGGATACAGATATTACTAAATTCCACGACATTACCAAAATTGAGCCACTTCAACGCGGTCTAGACGAGCTTAACACTGTAGGCTGGATAACTGGTCGTCGTCGGGATCAAGCCGTTACTCGTGCTACCATGCCCGTATTTGAACTAGATGGTAAGGGAAGATTAAAAATTAACCCTCTAGCTACCTGGACTCGTAAGCAAAGCTGGGCGTATGTAGCTGAACATAAAGTAATTTACAACCCCCTTCATGATCAAGGTTATCCCAGTATTGGTGACGAACCTATTACCACTAAAGTCGGCGAAGGTGAAGACGAACGGGCTGGACGTTGGCGCGGAAGTGAAAAAACTGAGTGTGGAATTCACATTTAATCACACCACTAGATCCCCGACTTCTTGAAGAAGTCGGGGATCTAAACCCTTACAACCAATAAACTATGAAAATTCTCCATCTTTCAGATATCCATATTGGTAGCGGTTTTTGCCACGGGCGCGTTAATCCAGCCACAGGTTTAAACACCCGACTAGAGGATTTTGTGAAAACATTATCTTTGTGTATTGACCGAGCGATCGCTGATCATGTAGATTTAGTCCTGTTTGGTGGTGATGCCTTCCCTAATGCCACACCTGCACCCTATGTTCAAGAAGCCTTTGCTAATCAATTTCGCCGTTTAGTTGATGCAGATATCCCCACAGTCTTATTAGTAGGAAATCATGACCAACATTCCCAAGGTTTGGGAGGTGCAAGTTTAAATATTTATCGGACTTTGGGAGTACCAGGGTTTGTAGTTGGTGATACTTTAACTACTCATCGCCTTTCTACACAAAAAGGAGATGTGCAAATCATTACTCTCCCTTGGTTAACTCGTTCCACTTTAATGACTCGTCAAGAAACTCAGGGTTCTTCTCTAGCAGAAGTTAATCAACTCCTCACAGACCGTTTAGAGGTAGTTATCGAAGGAGAAATTCGCCGTCTTGACCCGAATTTACCCACTGTGCTTTTAGCCCATTTAATGGCTGATAATGCCACTTTAGGTGCAGAACGTTTATTAGCAGTCGGAAAAGGTTTTACTTTACCCTTATCTTTATTAACTCGACCATGTTTTGATTATGTGGCTTTAGGTCATGTTCACAAACACCAGAATTTAAATAAATCTAATGACCCACCAGTAATTTATCCTGGAAGTATTGAACGGGTAGATTTTAGTGAAGAAAAGGAAGACAAAGGTTATGTAATGATAGATTTGGAAAAAGGGAAAGTAAATTGGGAATTTTGTCCCTTACCCGTGCGAACATTTCGGACTATTGAGATAGATTTATCTAAACAAGATGATCCACAAAAAGCATTATTAAAAGGAATTACTAAATATGATATTCAGGATAATGTAGTGCGACTCATTTATAAATTGCGGTCAGAACAATTAGATTTAATTGATAACTCTTCTATACATCAAGCTTTAAGCATAGCACACACTTACACTATTCAAGCCGAATTAGTGAGTCAGTTAGCAAAACCTCGTATTCCTGAATTAAGCGCGAGTAGCAGTATTGACCCAATGGCAGCTTTAAAAACTTACTTAAATAATCGGGAAGATTTGAAAGAAATAATGCCCTCTATGTTAGAAGCAGCACAGAATTTATTAACAGATGATGAGGGAATTTATTTAGTACCCCAAGGAGGTAAGTAGGGGCAAACCCCCTGTGGTTGCCCCAAATACCGGGGTAGGCACGGGGGCGCTACCCCTACATTAAATGCCTATCTTCTTATAAAATTAATTTTGCCTGCGTACTTATCAGCAATTCTCTAACCAATTTTGACTATTTGCCTATTTCTGTTTAAAATGTCTTTCTTAGGTGAGTTTATCTAGGGTTTGCTGATAGCGAAGCGTGGCGTTAGCCATACTCCTGATAGCGAAGCGTGGTGTTAGCCATACTCCTGAATGGGCGCAGGCCCTGCGCCCCTACCTCCTGATAGCGCAGCGTGGCGTTAGTCATACTTCTAGCCCTCACAGACAACTTTTTCAGCAAGCCCTATCTATATTTTCTAGCATATATTTCTTAAAGTTCATCTTCTTCAATCACAGCATTCCGATCTAATATTAATAAGTTACGAAGTTGGTCTGTATCCATTTCTGTTAACCAATCTTCTCCTGCACTTACAACCTGTTCTGCTAGTTGTTTTTTACTCTCAATCATATCATTTATTTTCTCTTCTAATGTTCCAGTACAGACGAATTTATGGACTTGAACATTGCGGGTTTGACCAATTCTAAATACTCTATCTGTGGCTTGATTTTCAACTGCGGGATTCCACCATCTATCAAAGTGAAAAACATGATTTGCCCTAGTTAAATTCAATCCCACACCACCAGCTTTTAACGATAAAATCATAATTGGTGGTCCTTGGGGGTCATGTTGGAATCTATCAATCATTTCCTCTCTTTGCTTTTTACTGGTACTACCATATAAAAAGAATATCTCTCGTTCTAATTTCTTTTCTAAATACGATTTTAATAACTTACCCCATTCAGCAAATTGTGTGAAAATTAAAGCCCTGTCTCCTTCTGCTAAAACCTCATCTAACATTTCCTCTAGTCGTTGTAATTTAGCAGAATGATGTTTCTCTAAAGTTGCTAATTTCAAATATTGGGAAGGATGATTACAAATTTGTTTTAGCTTCACTAATAACCCTAAAATCATGCCGCGACGTTGTAAACCTTCCGCAGATTCAATTTCTACTAAAGATTCATCTACTAATTGTTGATATAGTGTAGCTTGTTCAGAAGTTAATCCACAAAAAACTGTCATTTCTTGCTTTTCTGGCAAGTCTTGAATTATGTCTTTATCACTTTTTAATCGGCGTAAAATAAAAGGCTGAACTAATGAACGTAATTGATTTAAAGAAGCAGTATCACCATACTTTTCAATCGGCATAGCAAACCGTCTTTGGAAAAATTGTTTATTCCCTAAATAACCGGGATTCAAGAAATCTAAAATAGACCATAATTCTTGCAATCTATTTTCTACAGGTGTACCTGTTAAAGCAATGCGAAATGTCGTTTCTAATTGTCGCACTGCCTGTGATTGTTTCGCATCTGAATTTTTGACATTTTGGGCTTCGTCCAAAACAATTATCTGCCATTCAACTGCTTTTAATAATTTAATATCGCGGTGAATCAGTGAATAGCTAGTAATTACTATATCGTGTTTATTAACGGCTTCTGTAAACGCTTTACCTTTAGGACGTTTATCACCGTGATATTCTAAAACTTTGATTGTCGGGGCAAATTTTTTAACTTCTTTTTGCCAATTGCCCATAACTGAAGTAGGACAAACTAATAAAGTTGGTTTTTCTAGGACATTTTCTTCTTTGAGGTGAAGTAAAAAAGCGATAAATTGGATGGTTTTTCCTAATCCCATATCGTCTGCAAGACAAGCACCTAAACCCCAACGTTCTAAAAATGCTAACCAACCCGCACCTCTTTCTTGATAAGGACGTAATTCTCCCCGAAAACTTTGAGGTGTAGTTAAAGGTTGAATTTCCTGATTATTAGTTAATGCCCCAATTAATTCTGCCAAGGCACCAGAAGCTTCAAAACTTACAACAGGTAATTTCTCAATTACTTGGGTGTCTCCTTTACTAATGCGTAAAGCATCTTCTAAAGAAAGAGACATTTGTTCTTTGCGAGAACTAAAAAAGGTTTGGGCAGTTTTAATATCTTGGGGACGGAGTTCTACCCATTCACCATTAATTTCGACTAAAGGACTATTTAATTTTACCAGTTTATCAAACTGAACTTTAGAAATTGTTTGTCCACCAATTGCCAAATGCCATTGGAAATTTAATAAACTTTGTAAACCCAAACGTCCGGATTTTTCTTGAGGAGTTTCGGCACTAATTTTTAAGCCTAAACGATTTGCCCACCCTTCCCGATTTGCTAAACTAGAAGGTAAAATTACTCCTAACCCGCTATCTTCAAATCTCCAAGTTACAGCTTTGATAAATTCATAAGCTTGCATGGGGGTGAGGTGACAAAATTCGGGAGATGCAGTTTCTAAACTGGGGGTAATTATCGGATACAATCGAGAAGCTAAACCCAAACCTCGCAAAAATGTTTCTTGGGGTTGTGCAATTGTGCGATTTTGATAAACTAATGTATCTACAGGTTGATGCCAAATTGTCGCTGCGGCTATTAAAAATTCTGGGTTATCTGCTGCTTGCAGAAAATACTTCAAAATCCAATCTGGTTCTTCATTTTCTGGAGGAAGCAATTGAAAACAAGTTCTAAATAAAGCTTTGCCTGTAAGTTGATATTGTAATGGTAAAGTCCAAGCTTTTAAAGTAGTTTGTAAACGGTCTCCTCCTGCTGCATCAATTGTATTATTTGCATTAACTAATCCTTGTAACCATTGCTGTAATGTAGCAGGTAAAGACATCATCATTCTCGGTTCTAGGGGAGATTGAGAACCAAGCATTAACCGCAATTGATTATCTGTAACGTGATTGAGGAATGATAATATTAATTCTTGAGGTAATAATGGTAAATTAATTGCTAGATTTTCGGTAGTCTGTTGATATGTTCGACAAGCTAAAGGCATTTGTAAAGAGAATTTCTCTAACCTTGTGACATCTATGGCACTATCTAAAAGTATCTGCCATTTGGCAATTAAATTACTATCTTGTTTCTCAACAGTTGGTAAAAATTTACAACGAGAAATTAAATCTAAATGCCATCTGTAAATATGTACCCAAAAATGAATATCTGCTCCTAATAAAGCCGCTTTATTATCGGTTGTACTCAGGGGTAATGATGAGAGAAATTGAATTGCTAATGCTGGAGTGAGACAAAAACCCTCAATTTTACAAGGATGTAAATATTGTGAAGATGGAGAATCTATATCCACGCTGAAAGAATGAACGGGAGAAATTGTCGTTAATTCTGATTTATTACTTTCTGAAAAATAAGTTGGTAAAGAAACTATTTGTGAATGAATAGGTAATTTTATTTCTGTTGGTGGTTTACTTTTAATTCTTTGTTTAGTAGGGGAAGATGGCTGAATTAAACTAGTAATTGATAAATTAGATAATTCTAACCATTCGTTTAATTCCACCGAGTTCATAGCCAAAGGATGTAAAGGAATCTCAGCAGATACTTCAATATGCACCTGTGAAGAACGCCAAGTTTCTCCCCAAATAAAGAAATAACTATTTTGATGATTTATTACCCAAGTTCCGTGTAAAATTGCCATGTTTTAATATACTAAATAGGGTTTGCTGAATAAGTTGTCTGTGAAGGTAGGGAACAGTTTTAGCTATCAATAGTAACAAACACTAGTAGTTCGTCAAATTTATTTTGACAGGTAATGATCGGAAAAAACTTCTGTTCTTCCCTCCCGCACCCCCCTACCCCCTACCTCCCCTACCCCCCTACCTCCCCTACCTCCCCCACCCCCCTACCTCTCTTCTCCCCCTGCTTGCCTTCACCCGTCATTTTCGGGTTGACAGACTACTAGTAGTTCGTCAAATTTATTTTGACAGGTAATGATCGGAAAAAACTTCTGTTCTTCCCTCCCCTGCCCCCTGCCTCTCTTCTCCCCCTACCCCCCCTACCCCCCCTACCCCCCCTACCTCTTTTCTCTCCTTATTATGATACAAGGGGTTTAGCAAAAGCTTAATGGTGTCAACTTAAGCTACAGATAGCTTATTTCTTTGGCTGACAGACCCACTCTGAAATGAATTTCAGGGCTAATACACTACCTTATTTCTTGGTCACGCTTACGCGAACAGGTGAGTCTGGGCTTCTCAACGACTCCTCTATGAGGACAGTAAAATTTGGCTTTATGCTTTTTATTATTTCCATAAATATGCAATAATTAATGTATCTCTAATTTAGTCCTTAGTGAATTGAAATATGAGAATAGAAAATATGGCTACGCCACGCCAGCTATCACAATTTCAAACTTTGCGTCTTTGCTCCTTTGTATCTTTGCGCGAAACATAATTTATACCGTCATTATGCAATCCCCTAAATTGAAAGAGAATTTCCCTCAAAGCTCAAAATAATCTATTAATCATAACTGTAAAAAATGCAAGTAGAATCACAAGTATCTGATATTAATAATAATATTTTTACTGATTTCGGTGGGGTCATGATTCCCCAAGCACCGGCTGGATTTAAATCAGGTTTTATTGGCATTATCGGCAGAACTAATGTGGGTAAATCCACTTTGATGAATGAATTAGTTGGGCAAAAAATAGCTATTACTTCCCCCGTGTCCCAAACTACTCGAAATCGCCTAAAGGGGATTTTAACTACGGAAACAGCCCAGTTGATTTTTGTGGATACGCCCGGTATTCATAAACCTCATCATCAATTAGGGGAAGTGTTGGTAAAAAATGCGAAAATTGCCATTGACTCGGTAGATGTGATATTATTTGTGGTCGATGGTACAGTTGCTTGTGGTCCAGGCGATCGCTATGTGGCAGAACTACTAATTAATACTCAAACACCTGTAATTCTGGGGATTAATAAAATTGATCAACAACCAGAAGATGCCCAAAAAATAGATGATAGTTATATTCAATTAGCCGATACCTATCAATGGCAAAGTGTGAAATTTTCTGCTAAAACCGGCGCGGGATTATTGCAACTCCAAGATTTATTAATTAGTCATCTCGAACCAGGTCCATTTTATTATCCACCCGATTTAGTAACAGACCAGCCAGAACGGTTTATCATGGGTGAATTAATTCGAGAACAAATATTATTATTAACCCGTCAAGAAGTTCCCCACTCCGTAGCCATAGGCATTGATTTAGTTGAAGAAGCTCCAAAAATTACCCGTGTTCTCGCCACGATCCATATTGAGAGAGATTCTCAAAAAGGCATTCTCATTGGTAAAGGTGGAACAATGCTCAAAGCTATTGGTAGTGAAGCTAGACAACAAATTCAAAAACTAATTGCTGGGAAAGTTTATCTAGAATTATTCGTTAAAGTCCAACCCAAATGGCGACATTCACGGGTGCGTCTAGCAGAACTAGGTTATCGCGTCGAAGAATAATATGAGGAATCAGGAAGTAGGGGCGCAGGGCCTGCGCCCAGTTTAGTGGTAGAGAATGCGCCCATTCTAGTGTTATCCATATTTTTGATTTCAACTTTTTATATCATTTACCCATTTCTCTGAAAAAACCAGAATATTATCAATTTATGCCGTTAATTAGCCTCATTGCTGCCATTTCTGAAAATCGAATTTTAGCAAACTCAGCCAGAAAACATATTCGTTCTGGTAATCCCTGGAATATTCCCAGTGATGAAATTTATTATCGGCAAATGATCAGAAGACATCCTGTAATTATCGGGCGTAAAAGTTATTCTACCATGAATAAACCATTTCCCGATTGTACAACTATTGTTCTCACCAGAGACACCGATTTTCAAGCCTTTGGTTGTGTCGTGTTGCATTCATTAACAGAAGCAATTGCATGGGCGGAAATGAGTGAAACAGAAGAAATATTTATCGCTGGTGGTGGACAGATTTATACTGAAGCAATCAAATTTGCCGATAAACTTTATTTAACTATTGTTGAAGGTAATTTTGTGGGAGACATATACTTTCCTGAATTTGCCGATTTTGGGAAAGTCACCAAAGAAAAGAAAATGCAGGAAAATGGCTATAAGTTTAATTTTGTGGAAATTGAAAAGTGCGTTAATTAGGTAACGCCACCTTCAATAATTGGCTAAGTAATGGGACACAATTAATACACAACTGATTTTTATGTTCCCCGTTCCTCGTTCCTAGTCTCTGACTAGGAATGCAGTTGATGAGGCTCTGCCTCTAATATCATTGAAGGCAGAGCCTTCTAGAATTCATTCCCAGTCAGAGACTAGGAATGAGATGACTTGAGTTCTTTGCGGGATAGAGGTTTTACGTTAAGTTGACACCAATGAAGCTCTTGCTTTACCCCTCGTTTTGAGTATAAAACCTCGCGGTAAGTGGGAAAATCAGGGGCTTTAGCCGCTGAGAGTGTCAATTTATTGTAATTTCAAAAATCTATTCAAAGCTGCTACCATACTTGGTGGCCAGCGACGGATATTCGTTACCCAATTCATATCCTTATAACGGGTATCTAGTCCATAAGCAGCCACCCAATTACTTTCTGCCTCTCCCTTATTTCCCCTCACCCAATAAGCGGCTGTTAAAGCGGCACGCATATCAGCAAATCGAGGATATTTACGGACTATATTCCGCATCTCGCGGATAGCTTTATCTGATTGATTAGTTTCATATAAAGCTAGGGCATAATTAGCTCTAGCAAAGGCAAAATTTGGGTTAATTTCTGTGGCTTTTTGGAAATCTAAAATCGCTTCTTGCCATTTCCCTAAACCTGTTTTAGCATTACCACGATTATTATAAGCCATAGCATCTTGAGGATCTAATTCTAATACACGATTATAATCAGCGATCGCCTCCTCCCATCTTCCCAAACCTTCCAACGCCGTCCCCCGATTCAAATAAGGATCTGTCACATTAGGCGCAAGTTCTACAGCCTTGTTATAATCCATCAATGCGGCTTGTAACTTATTCTGGCTGACACGAGAATTACCCCGATTACTCCATGCACCCGCATTAGTCGGAAATTTTTCAATAATTTCTGTCCAATAAGCTTCCGCTGTCACAAAATCACCCTGATTCGTAGCTGCAAAAGCCTTACTCGCCAATTCATCCCCTACTTGCAACTCCTGAGCGGTAATAGGTTGAGATTCCGCCATAACTGGTGTATTCCAGCCAAAAACCAGCAACAGACTCAGAAAAATACCAATTAGTTTAATCATCTAACTCTGGACGTGATATGCAACAAAATTAATCATATAGCAGCAGAATACAGAAAAACCCGTAGGGGC
>NZ_VILC01000047.1:9541-22567 GCF_009712065.1 Aphanizomenon sp. UHCC 0183
AAAACTAATTGCCACCACAAATGGTCAATTATTCAAAGATTGAGTTAAAATAAGGGGTCGCAAACTTAGTAAGTAAAACCCGGATATTCCCCGGAGGTGTAATTGACCAAGTTCATTTTGAAAATTCTCTGGTTAGACGAAAACGTCGCCCTAGCAGTAGATCAGGTTGTCGGTAAAGGTTCTAGTCCCTTAACCAAATACTTTTTTTGGCCCAGAAATGATGCCTGGGAAGAGCTAAAAAAAGAGTTAGAATCCAAACACTGGATCACAGATGTTGACCGGGTAGAGTTGCTTAACAAAGCCACAGAAGTGATTAACTACTGGCAAGAAGAAGGCAGAAAACGCCCAATGGCAGAAGCACAGTTGAAATTTCCAGAGGTTGCCTTCACAGGTAGCGCCTGATTGTTTTAAATTGGTAATTGGTAGTGGGTAATTGGTGATTGGTCATGGGTAATTAAGTCAAATTATCACCTGTCACCAGTCCCCAGTCCCCAGTCCCCATCATGTTCGCCACAATTTGATTGTCTTGTCCTTACTACCACTGATAATCAATCCCCCATCATCCCTCATAACAACGCTAGATACCGAGTCTGCATGACCGACAAGACTAGCAATTTCTGATTTTGTGCTGATTTGCCAAATTTTCACGGTTTTATCCCAACTGCCACTAATCAGCGTTTCTCCATCAGCACTAAAAACTACAGCCACCACTGACCAAGAATGACCTGAAAGTGTGCTAATTAATTCACCAGTGCTAACATCCCATAATTTAATTGTATTATCACCGCTACCAGTCGCCAACAAATTAGGATGAGTGGGACTAAAAGCCACTGTCAAAACTGCCCAAGTATGACCAAAAAGAGTTGTTAATAAGTTAAATTTTCCGTCTTCTAATTTCCAGACCCGAACTGTGCGATCATAACTAGCACTAGCTAAAAGCTGTCCTTGGGGACTAAAAGCTACAGCATTTACTTGTAATTTATGCCCCGTTAAAGTATTCAGTGCTAAACCTGTATTTACATCCCAGATTTTAATAGTTTTATCCCAACTGCCACTAGCTAAAATTTGCCCACAAGGATGAAATGCTAGGGATTTAACAGCATGAGAATGTCCAGTCAAACTATGAATTTTTGTTAATGTCTTCACATCCCACAAATTGATAGTTTGATCATTACTAGCCGTAGCTAAAACTGTATCATTATCATTAAAAATGACTGCTGTTATAGATTGACTATGTCCGGGAAAGTTCCCCATTAATTGCTGATTGCTTAAATTCCATAATTTAATATTTTTATTATCTTCACCACTAGCTAATATTTTGCCATCATGACTTAATGCCACAGTATTAATAGAACTGTTAATTTGATTTTCCAGAGTATCAGCAAGTTGCCATAAATGACTTTTATTTAGAGATGATAAAGGCAAATAATTATCTTTGATACCCAAATTATAGATAAGTTGATCTGCTGATTGCCAACGTTCTTGTAAATTATATTTTACCAATTTATCAAGGGTTTGTCCTAAATGTTCACTAATTTGATCAGTGAGATAATCTCGCCATACCCAGCTATTATTAGTCATATCAAATAGTTCAAAAGGAGAAATTTGAGTAAGTAAATAAATACAAGTTACACCTAAACTATAAAGATCACTTGCGAAAACTGCTTTACCTTGTGCTTGTTCTGGGGAAATATATTCTGGACTACCAACTAAATTATCTTTATCTTTATTAATATTGGCAAACTTCATATTCGCAAAATCTCCTAAAACCAAATCATCTAATAAATCTCGACTTTGATTTTTAGTCCGCAAAATAATATTTTCTGGTTGAATATTTCCATGAATAACTTGATGATCATGAATAAACCTGATCACTGGTAATAAGCTTTTTAAAATCTGCCAAATCTGAGTTTCATGAAAAACACCTTGTTTGGCTAATAAACTAGCTAAATTATCACCATCAATAAATTCTTGAATTAAATAGTAATATTTATTTTCTGTAAAATGTGTGATTAAAGTAGGAATTTGTGGATGTTTACCTAATTCCATTAATGTCTGTACCTGAAATTGAAAAATTTCCAGCGATTGATATTGAGATGAAACTTGATAAACAACACAAGGAATTGGCGGAAATTGACTTTCATCTACAGCCAAAAAAGTCTGATAAAATCCCCCCTTACTAATGGGTCTAATTAAACGATAACCTTCATTAATCAACACAATTTAGCTCCTAAATTCCTCTCTGCGCCTCTGCGTGAAAATAAATTCTTTACCATTAATTGCCTATTTTGTCAATTCGTAATTTCTATTATTTACAAAAATTAAGATTTTCATTACATTATTTTCCATAAGACATAAGTTCATCATAAACATTTTTAGCTGATGTCTTCATAGCGACTAATTAACACATAATCTTGGAGATTCCGATTGTGGCTTTAACTATCCAGTCCGCTCAAACTATTTTTTCTAATACTCAACTTCCTAGTCCTATTCCCGCAACAATAGCGTTATTTGATCAACTTAACGTTGATGATCAATTAGCTTATCTTTGGTATGCTTATACTGAAATGGGTAAAACTATTACTCCCGCCGCACCTGGAGTAGCCCGCTTGCAACTAGCAGAAAGTTTGCTTACCCAAATTAAGCAAATGTCTCGTGAAGATCAAACAAAAGTCATGCGGGATTTAGCCAGCCGTGCTGATACTCCTATTAGCCGTTCCTATGGTTTCTTTAGCGTCAACACCAAACTCGCTTTCTGGTTCGAGTTAGGAGAATTGATGAAACAGGGAATCATCACTCCTGTCCCCGTTGGTTATCAAATGTCTCCCGGTGTAAAATTTGTATTAGAAGCCACACAAAAACTTGATCAAGGTCAGCAAATAACCGTATTGCGGAATACCGTAGTAGATATGGGATTTGATACTTCTGATCTTGGTCCTAGCAGTTATCCTAAAGCAGCTACAGAACCTGCTTTCCAACGGACAAGTCCAGTTATTTCCTCCGTTAAAATTGACGGTATTACAGAACCTGCGGTCTTAGGCTACATTGAAGCCATGAATGCAGATAAATTTGATGATGCGATCGCACTATTCACTACCGACGGTGCGCTACAACCACCATTCCAAAAGCCAATTATTGGCCGGGAAGCGATCGCTAAATATATGCGCGAAGAAGCACAAGGACTAAACATGATGCCACAACAAGGTATCTGCGAAGTTCAACCAGACGGTTCTAAACAACTGAAAGTCACAGGAGTAGTACAAACTCCTTGGTTTGGTGTCACAGTTGGAATGAACATTTCCTGGCGGTTTTTAATCAATCCCGATGGAAAAATCTTCTTCGTAGCCATTGATATGCTTGCATCTCCTCAAGAACTCATGAACCTACGTCGAGTGTAATCAAATCATGAGGCTGTCGAAAATCAAATTTACTGGTAATTTCTACAGCCTCGCAATAATCAAGTGAAAGGTATTGACACCGACCATGAAATTTGATACTTATTAGACATCCACCAAGGTAAGATTAAGTAATCAAAAAAAATCCTATAGCGGTATGCACTTGAATGAGATACATCATAAGCCCCCTCCTTGCTTGCGGGGAGGGGGTTGGGGGTGGGGTTATTGTATTTCACTCAGCCAAGAACCGCTATAGTTCATCATTAGAATATGACACATACAGAAAATTTATCTAATGAGGTCAAGCTAGAAAAAACAGTTATTAAAGAGGAAAGACAATTACCGATAACAGCGGCAATCCTGTCACTATTTATTGCATTATTCGCTCTATCTCTGGCTGCTATCTTTATTAGATTGAGCGAGGTAGAACTTGGTTCTAATGCTACGATTTTTAATCGTATGTGGATAGCTACAATCTGTTTTGGAGTTTGGAATAGTTTTAAACAAATACAATTTCACCGATTAAAAGATTCAAATATCACAGCAGTTGATTCTCATAATTCTAGTTGGCAACAGAATTTAGGACTTATACTTTTGATGGGTATAGTTTCATCTATCTCTGTTATTTTATGGGCGTGGTCACTAACACAAACTAGTGTTGCTAACTCTACATTACTAAGAAATCTGACTCCAGTTTTTACCACTTTATTTGGATGGTTATTCTTAAAACAATCATTTGACATCACATTTTTAATTGGAATGGCGATCGCCTTAGTAGGAGTAATTACTATTAGTATTACAGACTTCTCCTATTCTATTAACAACATAACTGGTGATGTAGCGGCTTTATTCGCTGCTGTATTCTATAGTATTTATATTTTAATTGTCAAACAACTTCGGGCTAGATTGTCTTCTTCCACTATTCTTCTGTGGCGCTGTTTTATAGGAACAGTGTTCACCTTACCCATTGTATTTTTAACTGAACAGCAAGTTTTTCCTCATTCATATTCAGGTTGGTTAGCGGTAATTTCCCTATCCCTTGTTTGCCAAGTTTTAGGACAAGGACTTGTAGCACAATCTCTTAACCAACTATCTCCTGGTTTTGTGGCTACAACTCTTTTGTTTGAACCAGCAATCACGGCGATTATAGCTTGGGTTATTTTTTCTGAACAGTTAAGTTTATTAAATTGGTTGGCATTTTGTGTTATTTTAATCGGTATATACTTAGCTAAACCAAATCAAACTACAGTCAAAACAAACGAAGTCAATGATTAATCATCTGTCCACCAAGATAGATCTCGATTGGGATTCCAGTTTTTTAAGACATTCCTTAAACCAATTATATCCAAAATTACGGATTGCTGTAATTCATGGAGGCAACAGCAGCAAAGAAGGTTCAGTTATCTACAAAACTCATAATCCCCGCTCAACAAAAACCTATGAACCCGTAGCCCAAGATATCGCTAATGCACTAGTGAAAATCGGATTTCATCATGTTTTTGTTATGGCAGATGATATGACGCTTCCACAAAAACTCAAACGAGAGAATATTCATATTGCATGGCTCAATACTGGTGGTGTTCAGGGATATAACCAAATATGTCACACACCTGCACTTTTAGAAATGCTGGGAATTCCCTATATAGGACATAACCCTTTAAATAGTTCTAAACTGGATCAAAAACATATCTTTAAACTGGAACTTCAAGCGCTTGGAATTAAGACAGCCCCATTTATTACTTGGCATCCTGCCCAGGGAATTTTTAATCCTCACCTTGATGAACGCTTTGCTAAAACTTTTAAGGAATATAACGGTCCATTTATTGTTAAACCTGTGTCTGGTCGTGCCTCATTAAATATTCATTATGTAGAAACTATTGATGGTTTATCCGAAGCAGTGACGAATCTCCATAAAATCACCCATGATACTGCTTTAATTGAAACTTATTGTTCAGGGCGTGAATTTTGCGTTTCTGTATGTGGTTATATTACTCATGGGAATCAGACGTTTTATCGGCAGAATAAACCTTTTGCTTTTTCTACAATCGAACGTTTTTTAGAGCATGGAGAATATATTTTTACATCAATGGATAAGAAAGCAATTACCATAGAAAGAATTCGCTTACTTAACGATGAAGAACAAGAATTGAAGCAAAACTTAATTGCAATTGCCCAGAAGATTTATCAAGATTTTCATCTCAATACTTTAGTAAGAATTGATTTGAGGCATGATGAAAATGGTGTACTTCATGTACTAGAAGCCAATCCTAAGCCAGACCTAAAGCAACCCACTGATAATATAACTAGTTTAGTAGTGCAAGGGTTAAATGAATACGGCATGACTTACGAAGATATCATTTTAAGTTTGCTAAGTGATCGTCTAGACTATTTGTTAACTTATCATCGGGCAAATATTAAGCATATAGATGAGATGATCAATTAAACTCGTAGTTTGTCCAAAATCGGCAATGGTTAATGATTGGAAAAAAGTTCTATTCTGCCTCTGGGTTATAAAAATTCAATTTTTCTCCAAGACAGACCAACCCAAATTTGTAGATTGTTCATAAACCCGTTTCAAAGTATTCACATCTCTGACAGAAATCAACGGCGGTTTGCGAACTTGAGAAAAATACATCGTATCAGTTTCTAGAAGACTATGACCCCAGATACCTAAAGCATGACCAAGTTCATGACGTGCTGCTGATAGTACATAATCACCAGTTTGACTAGGACTCAGCAGAATCGTAAACCGGTGAGATAAAATATTCTTTTCAGTATATAAATCAAAAGTCGTTAAAGCCGAACGCGATCGCAGTATCTTACCATTAGGTTCACGTTGTAAGGGTGGTGCTTTGCGAGAGATTGTAATATCAGCAATAGCCGATTTTTCCACTATCTGCAAAGGTAAATAAATACTCCATTCTTGAACTGCTTGAGAAACACTATTAACCCATATTTGCGATTGTTTTTCATTAATATCAGTTGGTGTTTCTATCTTCACTTTCACCGGAAACCGTGACCAAATTAAATAACCAACTTTCGTAGATTTAATTTGATCAAAATAATCTCCACTATTCGTTTTATCTTGCCATTGTGCCAGAGTCGGTGGTAAAGGATAGTTTTTTTGGATAAATTGGGAGTTTCTTTCCTGTTCCCTCACACCAGCATTTACTTGAAAGTTAGTCAAAACAACCAGCAGTCCTGTACTTATTGCTAAAGTCAGAACTGCTGCTTGTAGTGAGCGAAGTCGAACTATTAATCTTCGCCAAAAGTTTTGATTTTGGGTGATTTTTCCCATTTTCAGTTTCAATTATTTGGGCAACCAATTAGCACTTAAAACCACAGTTAAACCCATAAAAACTACAACTAATGCCCAAGTAACTCGATTTAAAGTATTTTCGGCACTTTTGGTACTGCTAAATAATTGTGCTTGTCCACCAATAGCCCCAATGCCATCACCTTTAGGACTATGTAACAAAACGAGAATAATCAAACTGAGAGCAGAAAATGCCCAAATGCCTTGAATAATGTTAGTAATTGCCATATTAGAAATGTTGGTTATCAAAAGTTATCAATTTTGGAGGGATTTAGCAATGCTCATTGGTGTCAACTTAGGCTACAAATAGCTTATTTGTTTAGCTTCCAAACCCGCCTGGAACTTAAGTTCCGGTCTCATAGCCAAAGTAAACTGAAGTTTACTAAAGAATTTTTGGTTTCCTTAGTCATCAAAAGATGACTTTCGCTATGAGACTGGGAATTCATTCCCAGGCGGATTAAAGGTTTTACTTACAGCAAATTGTCATCAAACCTGGAACAAGAACCCCACCCCCAACCCCTCCCCGCAAGCGATGAGGGGGCTAAGATGTACCTCATAAGATTGGAAATCGCTGTAAGTTCCGGTCTCATAGCCAAAGTAAACTGAAGTTTACTAAAGAATTTAAAAATTTTCCGGTTATTCAGTCATCAAAAGATGACTTTTGCTATTAGACTGGGAATATGGCTAACGCCACGCTACGCTATCATTCCCAGTCGGGCTGTGGGTTTTACGTTAAGTTGACACCAATGAAGCTCTTGCTTTACCCTACCATTTTACGATTTTACAACCCTATTTGCACAGGAGTACGAGTTAGTTGTAAATCATATTCTGCGGCTTTAAGTAATGATCGCCCTGTCATTTCTTGTGGTTGGGATATTTGTAAAATATCCAGAATAGTCGGGGCAATATCGGCTAATTTGCCATCATTTCTTAATTCCACATTTGTTCCATATCCGGGTATTTTGGCTTTTTCGCCTTCTACCAAAATTAAAGGAACTGGGTTAGTAGTATGGGCTGTCCAAGGATGACCGCCTTCATCTAGCATATACTCAGCATTGCCATGATCAGCAGTAATAATTGCTGTACCACCTGCTTTACCAATAGCATCAATTAGACGACCTAAACATTTATCTACTGCTTCAATAGCTGTGACTGTCGCTGGAATTTGTCCTGTATGCCCTACCATGTCTGGGTTAGCATAGTTCATTACAACTAGGGAATAGATACCCTTTCTGATGGCAGCGATCGCCACATCTGTCACAGCTTGTGCTGACATCGCCGGGGTTTGATCATAAGTATTCACCATTGGACTACTGACTAATTCCCGATCTTCCCCCTCACAGGGATCTTCTAGTCCCCCATTAAAGAAATAAGTAACATGAGCGTATTTTTCAGTTTCAGCCGTTCTAAACTGTTTTAACCCGCGATTAGCGATAACTTCACCCAGAATATTACTCAGATTTTGCGGTGCGAAAGCCACAGAAACTGGCAATTCTGGATCATACTGGGTAAAAGTTACAAAAGAAAGTGGTTGAATTGGCTGTCTTTCAAAACCGTTAAAAGTTTGACTAACAAAGGCTTGAGTTAGTTCTCTAGCGCGGTCGGGGCGGAAATTGAAAAATATTACCCCATCACCAGATTCTACCGCGCCCGGTTGCAACCGGACTGGGAGAACAAACTCATCGGTTACACCTTTCGCGTAAGCTGCTTGCAATACCTCTACAGCCGTGAGTCCATTGCCCGCATTATCTGTTGTTATTACATCGTAGGCGTGTTGAACTCGATCCCAACGGTTATCACGATCCATTGCATAAAAACGACCACTAATAGTAGTGATTTCACCGATGCCAACATGATCTATATAGTCTTCCAACTGCTGGATGACTTTGATAGCATCTGTCGGTTTGGTGTCACGACCGTCAGTAATGGCGTGAATACAAACTTGTGAAAGTTGCTGTTCCTTAGCTAAGTCAAGTAATCCAAATAGATGGGTGATATGGGAATGCACCCCCCCATCAGAACAAAGCCCCACTAGATGTAACTTGCCATTAGCAGAACGGACTTCCTGGCAAATTTTGACAAGGGCTGGGTTTGCGGCTAAAGAACCGTCTTCTACAGCATCTGAGATCCGTACCAATTCTTGGGGTACGACTCGACCAGCGCCAATGTTCAAATGACCAACTTCCGAGTTGCCCATTTGACCTTCTGGCAACCCTACGGCTTTTCCTGATGTGCGAATGAGGGTGTGGGGATAGACTGCCCATAAACTGTCCATAATCGGAGTTTTGGCAGCGGCAATCGCGTTTCCTCGCGTTTCCTCACAGTAGCCCCATCCATCTAGAATGACTAGCACCACAGGAGCAACAGGTGCTTTGGTCATAGTAAAATCGCCCTTTACTTTTTGTAATACTCGAATGATACCATTGCTAACCAATTATGGAAGTTAAATTCAGTAGGAAAAAATCTTAAATTCCAAATTTTGTTAACCTACTGATACCAAATATTTGAGACGACTGTGGCGAAATGCCATTTAATTTTTATAGTTTTAGATCAATCCGTTATAAGGTACAGTTTTTTATCCCCAAGCCAGTAGGGGCGGGGAAACCCTCACAAGGGTAGGTTTTTAATATTGTCTGTGAAGGCAAGACTGGGAAGACTTGGAGGGAACGTAGACAAGGAAGATTTTATACGCACAATAGTCTTTTAACGGTGTGTTAAGTAGTGAGACAGAATTAATTACACAATGTTATTGCGTTAGCGCAGCGTGGCGTTAGCCATATGGAATCAAGTGAAATGAAGCAATTCCAAAGGGTTGTGATTGCTTCCCTTCGCTCGCAATGACTGTAAATATTTTTGTCCAATTACTTATTGTTGCCAAAAAACATAATCCTGTAGGGTTTTCCTCCCTTGTCACCTTGTCCACCTTGTCGGCCAAGTCTTGCCCTCACCAGAATGTAAAAAACCTACACCTGTCAGCGGGGTTTCCCCGCCCTTCATTGCCTATTTTAGATTAAGGGCAGAGCGATCTGCTTGCAGCAGCGCTTCCCGATCGCCTTGTTCTGTAAGATTATCAAGTTTATCCAGTATTCTTAAACCTGCTTCTGGGTTTCCCGTTACAGCCATTGCTTTAAATCGAGTACAGGCATCAAATTCAGCTAGAGCTATAGTAGAAAGTTCTTCAATGAGTTTATTTACACTTATACCTCTAGTTTGCGCCAGTTCTTTTAATCGGATGTGTTTTTCGTTGGGTAAGCGAATAGTTAAAGTAGCCATTTTTTGTTTAACTCCTAATAATTTCTTCCGGTCTTAATATTGATAAGTTAGGAAATACGAGTTCAGCATTTTGGAAGTCTTTAACATTTTTGGTGACAATAATTTGAGCATTACCAGCAACCGCTAATTCAATTAAATGGTTGTCAGCTTCATCTTTTAAATTAGGTCGCCATAAGTAGTAAATTGATATCCATTGACTGACATTTATAAATGATGCAAGTAAAGTATAAATTTCTGTGTTAGTTAGAGAACATTGGCTGATAATTTCTTCTCGCTGCATGACTGATTCATACTCTAAAAATAAAGCATTTCCCATCAAAGGCTGATATTCTCCTTTCAAACAGCGTCGAATTAGTTCCCGACTAGAACCTTTTGATCCAATGAGCGCACTAATAAAAACGCTTGTATCTACCACAATTTTAATCGCCATGTGGCTATGATAGCATATATGCTGTCATTAGAGAAAATATTGGTCTTCGTACTGAGTTTTTTTGCTTTCGTACTATTTTAGATTAAAGGCAGAGCGATCTACTTGCAGCAGCGCTTCCCGATCGCCTTGTTCTGTAAGATTATCATGCAAATGCCTAAGATCACGAATTTGCATGAGTCATTAAGAAAATATAAAATACCCTAAATACACACAAAAAGTTTGTACTTTTATAAAGTATAATTAAGAAAAAGATAAATAAATCTAGCTAGATAGGCTTATTTCTTCACCTATTGCGCCTAGATCCGGTTAAAGTTTCTTTCTAAACTAAAAAGTACCATTTTCCAGTGCCAACAACTAAGTTAGCATTCAGGATCAAAGCGACGATGTAAAATTCCCAGTTGAAGAGGCAAATAAAGGCGTGGGTCAGTATCAATCTGATGAATTAAAGCAGTATAATCCAGAGGCACTGCCCTGGGCGAGCGGAGCGATCGCTCGTTACTTTCGTTACCGTCCTTGGTTAGCCTGGGGACGACTACTGAGAATAATCTGGTCTTTTGCCGGATTTATATTCAGTCTCAAATGGGACGAATGCCTTGACCAGGTGGAGGAAAATCAGGGGAAACGCGCTACCCAGTTGCGAACCCTACTCACCAATCTGGGTCCGACATTTATTAAAGTCGGTCAAGCCCTCTCGACTCGTCCCGACTTAATCCGCAAAGACTTCTTAGCAGAACTAATCAAGTTACAAGACCAGTTACCACCTTTTGATAATGATCTGGCATATCAGATTATTGAAACAGAATTAAATCGCTCAATTGGCGAAATCTTTCGGGAACTTTCCCCTCAACCCGTAGCAGCAGCTAGTTTGGGTCAAGTCTACCGGGGTCGGTTACTCAGTGGCGAGGAAGTGGCAGTCAAAGTACAACGCCCTAACCTCCGCCCGTTACTGATAAAAGACCTGTATCTCATGCGTTGGGTTGCCAGTTGGCTTGCTCCCTGGCTACCCCTGAATCTCGGTCACGATTTAACTTTAATTGTGGACGAGTTTGGCACAAAGCTATTTGAGGAAATTGATTACATCAATGAAGGTAGCAATGCGGAAAAATTTGCCCATAACTTCCGTGATGACCCCCAGGTAAAAATTCCCTGTATTTACTGGAATTATACCAGCACTCATGTTTTAACCCTAGAATGGATCAACGGCTTTAAACTCACAGATACTGAGAATATTCAATCTGTCGGTTTAGATCCAGAAGCTATCATTCAAATAGGTGTAACTACTGGGTTACAACAACTATTAGAGCATGGTTTTTTTCATGCCGATCCTCATCCGGGAAATTTGTTCGCTATGCCCGATGGTCGCATGGCTTACATTGATTTTGGCATGATGGATCAATTAGAGGAAACCACTAAGGAAAGTTTAGTTGATGCTTTAGTACATTTGGTAAATAAGGATTACGCTGATTTAGCGGCAGATTTTGTCAAATTGGGCTTTTTGGCACCAAATACTAATATTACCCCTATTGTTCCCGCATTAGAAGCAGTATTAGGAAATGCTATTGGTAAAAATGTCCAAGATTTCAACTTCAAAACCATTACAGATGAGTTCTCGGAATTGATGTATGAATATCCTTTCCGTGTGCCAGCAAAGTTTGCTTTGATTATTCGTTCTTTGGTGACACAAGAAGGGATTGCCCTCAGTCTTAACCCTAATTTCAAAATTGTGGAAGTGGGTTATCCCTATATCGCTCGGCGGTTATTAACTGGGGAATCTCCAGCATTACGGCGACGGCTATTGAATGTGTTGTTCAAAGATGGTAAATTTCAGTGGCAAAGGTTAGAAAATCTGATTACGATTGCTCGCACTGATAGCAATTTCGATGTTTTACCAACGGCGAAAATGGGTTTAGAATTCATCCTTTCCGAAGAGGGTAAATTTCTCCGTCGTCAGTTGGTTTTAGCTATCACTGAAGATGACCGTTTGCACACAGAAGAAGTCCAACGTCTGTGGGATTTGGTCAAGGATGATTTACCACCAAATCGTTTACTTAATGTCGCCATTAGCCTCTTGACCGAGTTCTCGAAAGAAGGTGTAGCAGCTATTTTAGCTAAATAATCTGTTACCAAATAAAAACGAATTTTAATAACAACCAGGAGTTTGAATGTACTATTACCCTCTGCAACCGCCTTACTTTTTACTATTAGTTGGTTTTTTCACGGCTTTAACTTCTGGGTTAGCTTTATCTGGGACATTAAAGGTAATTGTCCAGCAATGGCCACAAGATAAATCTCCTAAAGAAAAGACTAATACCCGTTCTTTTTATAAACAATTGTTAGTGCCATTTATTGGTATTACTGGTGGTTCTTGCTTATTTCTTTGTTCTGGTTTCGAGATATTTGGTTTTCCTACGGGAATGGCTTTAAGTATAGGTTTACCATTGAGTCTGTTAACTTGCTTCTTTGTTTGGCGGCAGTTGGGAGGTTTACTCGATTATGTTAAAAGGGAAGGAATGCAATCTTTAGATTTAGATTCTTGGTCTTAGATATAAGACAATAGAGGGCGCAGTCCCTGCGCCCCTACATTAATTAAACATATTGTCTGAATCAGGATA
>NZ_VILC01000047.1:22928-34349 GCF_009712065.1 Aphanizomenon sp. UHCC 0183
AAAATAGATATCTTATTACCAATTACCAATTACCAATTACCAATTACCAATTACCAATGGGAAAAGCTAATGCAAATCATTCGTTTACCAGTACTGGCTGACAATTATATATTTTTACTGCATGATCCAGTACAAAATATTGCGGCTGTTGTTGATCCGGCGGAAGCACAACCAGTTTTAGATGAATTGAGAAAAATTAATGCTCAGTTAGTGGCAATTTTTAATACCCATCATCATGGTGATCATGTGGGTGGGAATACACAATTAATGAAAGCATTTCCTGATGTGAAAGTTTATGGAGGTGCGGAAGACAGGGGGAGGATTCCGGGACAACAGGTGTTTTTACAGGAAGGCGATCGCATCCAATTTAGCGATCGCACTGCTAATATATTCTTTGTACCTGGACATACTCGCGCTCATATTGCTTACTATTTCCCCCCAGCAAGTCCAGGAGAGCCTGGAGAATTGTTCTGTGGTGATACATTGTTTGCGGGAGGTTGCGGGCGTTTATTTGAAGGTACACCAGGGCAAATGGTAGATTCATTAAGTAAACTCCGGGCTTTACCTGATCATACTCGCGTTTGGTGCGCCCACGAATATACTTTAAGCAATTTGCGATTTGCTGTGACGGTAGATGCTGAAAATGCAGATTTACAAAAACGCTACCAAGATGTTAAAGCTCAACGGGATAAATTAGAACCGACAGTTCCATCAATTTTAGGAGTCGAAAAACTCACCAATCCTTTTTTGCGTTGGGAAGAACCATCTCTACAAGTAACAGCAAAGAGTGATGATGGTATCCAAACCTTTGCCCGAATTCGGGGAATGAAGGATAATTTTTAATTATTTTGATAATTTGTCTAAGTAGTGAGAAAGAATTAATTACATAATGTCATTGCGTAAGCGTTGCGTGGCGTTAGCCATATGGAACCAAGTGAAATGAAGCAATTCCAAGGGTTGTGATTGCTTCCCTTCCCTCGCAATGACTGTAAATATTTTTGTCCAATTACTTAGGGTTGGGGAAACCCCCCCCCGATTGTATTACATCCGAACGATAACTATAGGACTCCTATTTGATTTTTGAACGGAACTCGGTACACCTTTATATTCTCGAATCCTCTTGCCTTCCTACGTAAGAAAATATGGCTAACGCCACGCTTTGCTATCAGGAATCAAGCCGGATTCCTATATATTAAAAATTAGCGATAGAATGAAGATAATTCTTATCAATATGTTAAGAGAGTCAAGCCAGCAGTAAATAAACTTTATGAATAAAACATCGGTAAAAAATCTCTACGATCAAGATTTTTATCTTTGGGTTGAAGATACCGTTAGTAAGTTAAAAGCACGAGATAATGAGCATTTAGATTGGGATAATTTAATTGAAGAGGTAGAATCTTTGGGTAAAAGTCAGCGCAAAACAGTGCGGAGTTTTCTGGTGCGTTTATTAGAACATTTATTAAAGCGGTGTTATGTACCAATGTCGGACTGTTATCGGGGTTGGGAAATTGAAATCAGAAATTTTCGGCAATGGTTACAAATTGAATTAGAAGATTCACCGAGTTTGAAAGGTTTTGTTTTAGAAGTTCTGGACAAAAGCTATCAAATGGCTTTAGAAAATGTGAGAGATGGTTATCCTGATGTTTATTTTTCTGATGTTTGTCCATTTCCTAGTAATATAGATGCTTTGTTAAATGAGCGATTTTGGAAGTGACGGAGAGATTTTTTTTGAATATTTCCTTTTTCACTCAATTAGAACAGTTTTTGGGAATTACTCTGAGTAAATGGGTTAAATAATTCGATTATAGTGTAAATAGACAGTTTATGCCTGTGTCATGCTGCACGAATGGTAAGCTATATCTATGGAAAACAGACTCAGATAACAGTATAATGTAAATAGCTTTACCCATGATTTCTATGACATTAACAGAAATTTTACCCTCACTACAAAAATTATCTCACCAAGAAAAAATCAAAGCCATTCAATTTTTAGCTACAGAATTAGCTCAAGAAGCACAAAATTTAGCAACAGAATCACTTGAGTATGGTGAGATAGATACAGAATTAAATTTTCAGCCTCTTAATAAAAAAGACATGATTGAAGAAAGCAAATCTGCTTTAGAAACATACCGTCGTACAGGTTCAGGAGTCAAACATGAACAAGTCCAAAAATGGGCAAATAGTTTAACAATTCATAATAATAATGTCTGAGATAGTTTGGACAGAAACTGCTACGAATGACTTAAATCGTCATTATGATTTTATAGCACTTAGTAATGCTGATGCAGCAGTCCGCGCAGTACAAGCAATTGTTTCTTCAGGGGGAAGTCTACAACAAAATCCTCGTCGCGGTGCGATTGTAGATGAAATAGTAGGGTTACGAAAGCTTATAGTTGCTTTTGGTAAGGAATGTGAATTAAATAAGGTGCAAAAGTAGGGTGTGTTAGCGACAGCGTAACGCACCATTCCAGGTTACATCAGAATTGCAGGTTATTAAATTTGCGTTCCTAAGTATGGATTTATAATTCACTACGTTATTCTTGAGGATGATGTGATTATTTTACGTATATATCATGGACGAGAGAATAGACCTATTTAGTTAATTGCAAGATTGCAAGCGTTAGCTTACGCTTTCCTTTATCTATGAAAATATTGCTTTTTTAAAATTTCTAGCATTTAGAGTTGCGATCGCTCCCCAAATTTCGCTACAATGTCGAGGCTGTGGGTACGTTAAAAGTCGCTGAGGATCAAGCTACACTTTTATGAGCCACCCTGCGACACCTAAATAACTAAGATTTTACCAAGAAAAGCGAAAAACAATGGCGAAACGTGTACAATTAGTTTTAACAAAAGATGTTACCAAGCTGGGAAAACTCGGCGATTTGGTAGAAGTAGCTCCCGGTTATGCTCGTAACTACCTCATCCCCCAGAGTTTAGCCGCTCGTGCTACACCTGGATTACTTAAACAAGTAGAACGCAGACGCGAGAAAGAATATCAAAGACAATTAGAACTCAAACAACAAGCAACTGAGCAAAAAACAGCTTTAGAAAATATTGCTGGTTTAAAAATTGCCAAGCAAGTTGGGGAAAATGAAGCTATTTTCGGTACTGTTACCACCCAAGACGTTGCAGATGCAATTCAAGCAGCAGCTAACCTAGAAATAGATCGTCGTGGTATCACCATTCCCGATATTAGCCAATTGGGTACTTACAAAGCTGAAATCAAACTCCATGCTGAAGTAACAGCAGTAATTAACATTGAAGTCGTCTCTAACTAATACAATTTTGGATTTTAGATTTTAGATTTTAGATTTTAGATTTTAGATTGACTTAAGCAACTCAGCCAACAGCCTGTCAGTTTTGGATTTTAGATTTTAGATTAGCAACTAAGCCAAGACCTTGTAAATTTTGGATTTTAGACGTATCCTCAAATAAACTTGGCGGATGCGAACATTTTTGGATTTTCAATCTTTAATCCAAAATCCAAAATTTAAAATCTAAAATTCGGATGCGGACATTTTTGAATCTTTAATCCAAAATCCAAAATTTAAAATCTAAAATTCGGATATTGATTTTGGATGATGAAATAAAAATCCAAAATCGCCAACATTTAAAATTTTATGGCTGAAGAACTAAGTTTTCAAGGTGATGGTAGTAATCGTTTACCACCTCAAAACATCGAAGCAGAAGAAGCGATATTAGGAGGTATTCTCCTAGATCCAGAGGCAATTGGTCGAGTGAGCGATCGCCTAGTTCCCGAAGCATTTTATCTTAGCGCCCATATAACCATCTATCAAGCCGCCCTCCGTCTCCATACCCAGCAAAAACCCACAGACCTACTTTCCATTACCAGTTGGTTAACAGACAACGATCAATTAACCCAAATTGGCGGCAGAAACAAACTAGCAACATTAGTAGACCGCACAGTTTCCGCAGTCAACATTGATGCCTTAGCAGGGTTAGTCATGGAAAAATACCTGCGTCGGCAATTAATCAAAGCTGGGAATGAAATTGTCCATCTTGGTTTTGAAACAGAAACAGAATTACCAATTGTTCTGGACAATGCCGAACAAAAAGTTTTTAACGTCACCCAACAAAAAACCCAATCAGGATTAGTTCATATTGGTGACACTTTAATTAATACTTTTCAAGATATTGAAACTCGTCATCAAGGGATTGCATTACCGGGAATACCTTGTGGTTTTTATGATTTAGATGCCATGACTAGCGGTTTTCAGCGTTCTGATTTAATTATCGTCGCTGGGAGGCCATCAATGGGAAAATGTCTCAGTTATGATTCAGAAATCGTTTTAGCAGATGGACAAATTGCCACAATTGAAGAATTATATCAGCAACGGCAAGGTTCATTATTAACATTAAATGATGATTGGAAATTTACCTTTACCCAACCATCTGCATTTGTAGATGATGGAATTAAACCAGTTTTCCGCATCACAACTCGCTTAGGTCGGGCAATTGAAACCACAATCACTCACCCATTTTTAACTATTAAAGGCTGGCAAAGATTAGAAAATTTACAAGTGGGAAATAAAATTGCCATCCCTCGGAAAATAGATGTATTTGGCACAGAAACCATCCGCGAGTGTGAAGTCAAATTATTAGCTGATTCTCTTGAAAAGAGTGATACTAAAACCGTCCCAAATATTGTCTTTAAATTAGAAAAATCACAATTATCATTGTTTCTAAATCGTCTCTTTGCCACTGACGGCTGGGCTACTCTACTTAATAGTTGTCAATCACAATTAGGTTATTGTACAGTCAGCGAAAAACTAGCAAGACAAATTCAACATCTGTTATTAAGATTTGGGATTATTGCTGCTTTGAAAAAGCGGTCTGTGAAATATAATGATACCCGTAGACCAGCATGGCAATTAGATATTACTGATGCTTTATCTATCAAACACTTCATTGCAGAAATTGGCATTTTTGGCAAAGAAGCAGCATTAGCAAAAGTTACAGCAGCAATATCTCAAAAAAGATATCAAACCAATCGTGACTTAATACCTATAGAAATTTGGGAACAGATAGCAGCCGCTAAAGGTAGCGAAACTTGGAGTAGTTTAGCAAAACGGGCTGGGATTAAAAGCTATACAAATATTCATGTCGGCAAGCGGGCATTAAAACGGGAAAGATTATGGATTTTAGCCACTGCTTTAGATAATTTACCACTTCAGCAATTAGCAAATAGTGATGTATATTGGGATGAAATTATTTCTATTGAATCAGTTGGTAACAAACAAGTTTATGATTTGACAATTCCTGAAACACACAACTTTATTGCTAATGATATCTGTGTTCACAATACCGCCTTTTGTCTTAACCTAGCTCATAACATTGCAGCCGGTTATCAATTAGCAGTTGCAGTTTTTAGTTTAGAAATGTCCAAAGAACAACTAGTCCAAAGACTATTAGCTAGTGAAGCCGGAATTGAAAGTAGTTATTTAAGAAGTGGCCGCATTAGTCAAACCCAATGGGAACCTTTAAGCCGTGCCATTGATAAACTCTCCGACACGCCGATTTTTATTGATGATACGGCAAATATTACAGTCACACAAATGCGAAGTCAAGCGCGACGATTGCAAGCCGAACAAACTAAAGACTTAGGATTAATAGTAATTGATTACTTGCAATTAATGGAAGGTAGTAGTGATAATCGTGTCCAAGAATTATCGAGAATTACCCGTTCTTTAAAAGGTTTAGCGAGAGAATTATCTGTACCCATAATTGCCTTATCACAGTTAAGTCGCGGAGTAGAAGCAAGAACCAATAAACGCCCCATGTTATCTGATTTGAGAGAATCGGGATGTTTAGCTGGCGATAGTCTTGTTACATTAGCAGACACCGGGTTACAAGTACCAATTAAAGAATTAGTAGGTAAATCTGATTTTGCGGTTTGGGGACTGAACGAAAACACAATGAAACTAGAAAGGGCAATTGTTAGTAACGCTTTTTCTACAGGTATCAAACCAGTATTTACATTAACAACTCGATTAGGTCGAGAAATTCGTGCTACTGGTAATCATAAATTTTTAACTATTAATGGGTGGAAAAGATTAGATGAATTAAATTTGCAACAACAATTAATTGCTCTTGCTAACAGTGATACTTATTGGGATGAAGTTATCTCAATTGAACTAGATGGAGAAGAAGAAGTATTTGATTTAACAGTTGATAAATTACATAACTTTATCGCTAATAATATTATTGTTCATAACTCAATTGAACAAGATGCGGATATAGTAATGATGTTATACCGTGATGAATATTATTCACCAGATACCCCAGACAGGGGAATTGCCGAAGTAATCATAGCCAAACATCGGAATGGACCTACAGGAACAATTAAACTATTATTTGATCCACAATTTACAAAGTTTAAAAATCTAGCTAAACCAAGTTGGTAATATGTCAAAAAAGAATTATTTCAGCTTGATATTACTATTTGTTTCTATTAATATTGGTAGTATTCAAAAAATAGCTAAGGCACAAACACCAGTTCCAGAAGTTACGAATACAAAATCAATTTGTCCTGCTCAATTATCATCTGCTATTAATACTATTATCAATCATCCTCAATTTAGTCGAGTCCGTTGGGGGATTTTAATTAAACCATTATCATCAGAAAAGATTCTTTATAGTCAAGATAGCCAAAAATATTTTATTCCTGCTTCTAATATGAAGCTATTTACTACCGCAGCAGCATTACAACAATTAGGAGCAGATTTTCGGATTCGTACTTCTATTTATGATGATGGTAATGGTGTTTTGCGTGTAGTGGGAAGGGGAGATCCGAGTTTCAAAAATGCTCAGTTAACAATATTATCAAAACAACTATATCAACAGGAAATTCGACAAATTAATCAGTTAATTGCTGATGATAGTTATTTTCAAGGTGAAGTAATTAATCCCAGTTGGGAATGGGAAGACATTCAAGCTGATTATGGCGCACCAATTAATAGTTTTATTCTCAATGAAAATGCTACTGTATTAACTTTTTTACCACAAACTATTGGAGAACCATTAAAATTAAAATGGACAGAACCAACAGAAGCATATCGGTGGAAAATCGAAAATAATTCCGTCACCACTGAAGCCGATAAACCTGGTTTTGTACAAGTAAATCGTGACTTAAAAGGACAAATTCTGCGAATCAAAGGACAATTGGCTATAAATTCCCAGCCAGAGATTACAGGTTTAGCCGTATTTGATCCAGTTGCTAATTTTATCAGACAATTTCGCCAAAATTTATCTAGACAGGGAATCACTGTTAAAGAAACTGTAATTAAAAATCTTAGTCAAAATAAACAAGAAAAAGAAATAGCCGCAGTAGAATCTCCACCTTTATCGGAATTATTACTAGAGACAAATGTGAATAGTAATAATTTATATGCTGAGGCTTTACTCAGAAGTTTAGCTATTAAGAAACCAGAAGAAAAAAATCAAAATACGGCTGATGTCGGATTACAAGTTGTCAGAGAAACTTTAACTCAATTAGGAGTTGCACCAGCAGGTTATGTCATTGTAGATGGTTCTGGTTTATCTCGGAAAAATTTAACGACTCCAGCAGCGTTGGTACAACTTTTACAAGGAATTGATAAATCACCTCAAGCAGCAGTTTTTCGGGCTTCTTTACCTATTTCTGGTGTCAAAGGTAGTCTAAAAAATCGGTTTCTTAATACTGCGGCTGCGGGAATAGTGCAAGCAAAAACAGGTTCAATGACAGGAATTTCTACTCTATCTGGATATATTAACGCACCCGATTATGAACCCTTGGTTTTTAGTATTATGGTAAATCAATCTGAACAACCGGGGAAAGTCATGAGAACAGCAATAGATGAAATTGTAGTTTTATTATCTGAATTAAAGCGGTGTTAAAATAATTGAGTTGAGTAAATGACAGGACTTACGCAAAACATCTCTCAAACCCCCATTTCTCTGTGTTCTCTGCGCCTCTGTGGTTCGTTATTCCATGACTTACTTATATCTAAGTAGGTGAGCGTTGAAAATTGTCGTTATGGCAAGGCAAAAGGCAAGAGGCAAGAGGCAAGAGTGAAGAGGGTTTGGGCGATTTTACATTTCTTTACACAGTTTGGTTTTATTGTGTTCACCTACTTATACTTTCGCACAAAATGACCAAAAAGATAAACTCCATGTACAACCTGAGTTTAGGCAATACTACCCCGTTTTCTTGCTTCTTTGTTGGAAATCCCGACATTTTTGATCCCGGCTTTAATCATTTGTCGTTCTAAAAGGGCAAAGAACCGGGTTCTATCACC
This sequence comes from Aphanizomenon sp. UHCC 0183, assembly GCF_009712065.1. NCBI lineage: Bacteria > Bacillati > Cyanobacteriota > Cyanophyceae > Nostocales > Aphanizomenonaceae > Aphanizomenon > Aphanizomenon sp. UHCC 0183. Next base: position 31,226 of record NZ_VILC01000047.1, read on the forward strand.
ACCCCTGACTACAGCCTGATTATGCGCTTCGGCGATCGCCACAGGATAACCATACCCCTTATGTACCTGTGCCAACATTAGCCCTAGTGCTTGATCAAACATGATGGAATTTTCTGCAACCCAAGCAGGAACTTCAATCCGGGCAATTTCCGTCCCGACATGGACGTAACAAAAATAAATAATTTGCTCGTCATACAATTCTAAAATTCGGGCATTACTCCGCCATAATGGTCCCCGTTGTCCTGGTTGAAGTTGGGTGGTCATGATGGTTGTATCGCGCAAAGTATCAAATTTTTTGCAAGGTACGTATTCTAGTTGATTGGGACAATGGGTAATACAATCAGGGACAGGGTGAGGACAAGCTAAAAAGCGTAAAAAGTTGGTGGCTTCGGTGCTACGAGAGGCACTAAGATAGCCCATGAGGGGGATTTGGGCTTGTTGGAGTTTTTGCCAAGCTTCTAAAACGGGAGGTAAAATCATATCCCGCGCATCCATCGGTAATTGATCTAAAAACCAGTATATTAACGAACCATCTATCATCGCTAAGACTGGGGCTGCTGTTTTCGCACTACAAGCCAGTTCTGCCAAGACTGTAGCCTCGGAAGCGGTACGCCGATAACCCATCCATTCATCCGTTCTAATGCCCCACTGACGCGATATATATAAATCTTCAGGGCGATAAAATACCTCCGGTAAACTATCGAGAACTGGGTGAAGATCTTGACCATAGTGCAAAACCACTCTCCCAATATTTAGTAAGTAACAATACGCAATTTCGTGATGATTTGGGGCAATTTGTGAACCATCTGTAGAAATAACAGTATGAACTTTGGGGGGAACAGGAATAGTAATGCAGGTTTCGAGAGGTTCAATGGGTGTAGCATTCGCAAAAATAATCCGATTTCGCCATTCTTCTTGACGTTTAACTAACTGTTCTTGACACTCAAAAGCTTTTTTTAAATATTGTTGTGCTAACTCCAACCGCTGATGACTTGCAGCCACCTCTGAAGTTAAATGTTGACTGAAACCTTGCATTTGTCTCGATATTTTTGTTAAATCAAGCATATTCGTTGGGTGTATTTGTGTTGATGTAAATCAATGCTATATAATTACAGCACTTCCCGATGTTATGAGGTACAAGAACCCCACCCCCAACCCCCTCCAGTATCAAAAGCTTATCCTTTTCTTCCCCCCGCTGCGGGGGGATTTAGGGGGGTGCGATGAGGGGGCTAAGATATAACTCATATAATTGGAAACTGCTGTAACAACTGTATGCTAATAATTGGGAAAAGAGCGTCATGAAAAAATGGAAATTAACAATTACAACTCTCATATTAGGAACTATATTATATAGTCCGTCAGTGTGTGCTAAAAATTTGGCAAATATTTCCGATTTTAGAATAAAATCATCCCTGTTAGCACAATCTGATCTGAAAGAGGCTATTGTATATTTCCATCAGGGAATTAACCGTCATACATTTGGAGACATAAAAGGGGCTATTGAAGAATATAATAAGGCTTTACGGTTACATCCTAATTTTCCTGAAGTTTATTATAAACGAGGAATATCTCGCTATAAGTTGAGAGATTTAAAAGGGGCAATTGCAGATTATAACAAAGCAATTAGTCTTAATTCTAACTATCCTGGTATTTACAATCATCGAGGATTTACTCTTCATGATTTGGGAGATATAAAAGGTGCTATTGCAGATTTCAATCAAGCATTACTTCTTAATCCTAATTTTCCTGAAGCTTACCAAAATCGAGGGGTTTCTCGCAATAAGTTAGGTGATAAGAAAGGGGCAATTACTGATTTGAAAACAGCAGCTAATTTATTTCAACAACAAAAAAGAATTTCTAATTACCAAGAAGTAATTGATCTGATTAAGAAAATAGAAAATAGATCCCCGACTTCTCTAAGAGGATGTTTGAAAAGTTTTTAATGTATAAAGAAACCCCTCTCCAAACCTCTCCCCGAAGCGGGGAGAGGCTTTGAAACCCCCCTTCCAGCTAAAAAAAGCTTTTCTGCTTCCCTCTCCTTTTAGGAGAGGGCTAGGGAGAGGTAAGGAAGGGGGAAAGGGGGGTTAGGTTTCTGGAGATTATCGGTTTCATCTAATACTTTTCAAAGTAACTGTTCGCACTCCCCCCTATCTTTAATGAGAGATCAAGGGTTTCGATAATTTTAGAGGGGGGGGAGTGAGTAACTACCTTTCAAACACCTTCTAAGAAGTCGGGGATCTAGGTAATACATAGATTATAACCAAGTGGAAAAATCGTGATTAAAATGAGAAGGTGATATTAAATGAATACGTGGATCATTTTTCCCTGCTTCCCGTTCCGATTGAGTGTTATAACCCCAATCTGCGAGAAAAAGTTGGACATGATTTAAGTCTGATTGCTGTTGGACTAATTGTAATGTTTTTAGTCTATCTTCCACAAACCATAAACTCGCAGGTTGGGTATTTGCTTTCTTGATTAATTCGCGCAAGGTTTCATATTTTGGGCGTTTTATTTCTTTACCAAAAATATTTTCTGGTGGTAAATTAACTCCTTCTTGTTGTAATAATTGCTTGACAAATCGCCCTTCTTTGGTAGTGACAATATATAACTGTATTTCACTTTTAAGAGTTATTTTGAGTCTTTCTATCACACCTGGATAGAATCTATGCAGACTTAACCAACCATTTAAATCTGTCTGAATCCATTCATCTCGTAGATGATCCAATTTTGTCGAAACTGCCTTTGCTTCTAGATTATCTGCTGCTAAGATTTTGGGAGTGATGTTTGTCCATGATTGGAGAATTTGATCATCAGAAAAACCCTCAATTAAGGCTTTAATTAAAACGGGCATTTCCCAACCTGTTTCAATTACAGGACGTAAACGATAAAATCTCAAAGCTAAATCATCTGGTGGTGTGTCGTTAGCCGGCGACCAAATTTGACAGTAGGTACGCCACGCTACCTCAAAATATTCAATTAGTCCATCGCAAACCACTCCATCAAAGTCTAAAGCCAAAATCATGGGACTATTTGCTGTCATTGTTTTGAGGGTAAAAACTGCTTTTGTTAGCTTACCGCATCTTCATCTCTGGATATGTAGCGATTAATCTATGAAATAGGGATT
>NZ_VILC01000048.1:0-15803 GCF_009712065.1 Aphanizomenon sp. UHCC 0183
TCCTAGTCGTAATATAGAAAGAGAACAGAATTTACAATTTGGCGAAATCTTGCTGCTTGAAAGAGTTACACGCATTTATTTAGATGAGTTGGGAGAGAGTTCTTTAGGGGTGGGAGTTGTTAAACTAGTAATAGAAACAGAGAAGGCTGCACCAGCATTAGCAAGACGCTTAATTGCACAAGCAAACCAACAACTAACTGATATCAAAATTAAACGGGATTTAATTAATCTGATTGAGACAATTATCGTCTACAAATTACCCAAAAAAAGCAGAGAGGAGATTGAAGCTATGTTAGGTTTAAGTGAGTTGAAACAAACCAGAGTTTATCAAGAAGCTTTAGAAGAAGGTAAGGCTGAAGGTAAAGCTGAAGGTAAAGCTGAAGGTAAAGCTGAAGCTACCAAAAAGTTTACTTTGCAATTGTTACGAATTGGCATGAATTTACAACAAATTTCTGAAGTTACTGAATTATCTCTTGCACAAATTCAGGCTTTACAAAAGGAAATTCAAGAATCATAGTTTTAGAACTTGCTGATAGCGTGGCGGATGATTATTGCATCGTCACGCAAGCTATAACTATCTAAAATTAACAACATCCCCCACCATCGTAATACCATGTAGAATCAGTAATTATAATTTCTTCAGGATTTACAACTGCTAAATTTCTAGCTGTTTTATCACAAACTGCTGCGGGAATTCCTCTTTGTAAAATATGCCCATTCTTATCATCAAAAAATATTTCCTTACCTGCATAAATCGCTGTTTTACCAGTAAAAATACAAGCACCGTCCGCGGGAATTTCCACTTTAAAAGCCACAGAATCTAGACTTTCTAAAAGTAGATTTTCTTCTAATTGATAATTGTGTTTATCTAATAAGCGATAAGGACGACGAGCGCGAATTTCAATTTGTCCAAAACCAGCATTAATAATTAAGTTAGTATACTCTTGATATGTAAGTGCGCCAGATAAACACAAAGCGCGTAAATGTTCATTTTGTTGTAAATGAGCAGGAATTGGACTTGTTGCAATCGGGTCACTCATCTGCAAGCGTCCACCTGGTTTCAATACCCGATATGCTTCCTTTAAAGCACGAGTTAAATCTGCTGGTTCAAAAATATTAAACAGGCAATTTTGCGCTACTACATCTACAGAAGCATCCGCAACAGGTAAATTAAAAGCATCTCCCGGACGAATTTCGACAAAGCTAGGATCAAACCAAGGGTTTTCCTTTGCAGCAAGTTGTAAATTACGGGTTGCAGCTTCTCTCATAGCTTCCACAGGTTCGACAGCAATAATCGCACCAGGACGACGAGAAAAATAAGCAAATTGCAAAGCTTCTAAGCCACCACCGACACCAACATATAAAACTGTGGGTTCATTACTGAGTTCATTGTGATGAACTGTAGTTCCACAACCATAGTTCATTTCCTGCATAGCTAGAGGAATTTTCAGTCCTGGTAGTTGTAAAGGTGTACTTTGGACACAACAAAGACCTATTTCTGGTGTTTGAGCAACTTGGCTGTAAAATTCGGCTGCGGTTTCTAAATAGGTCATAATCTCAAATTAGGGTTTATGGCTTGACTTTTATTGTCAAAAAGAGTATTATACATCACTAATAGAAGGGGAGTAGCTGCTGGCAGTAAATCAAAGTTTTCTGTTCAGTATATCTAAGTCAACATACTGGTGATGAGCCTGGTTTAGATAGCGAATAAATAAAGTATTTGAAAGCGAGACCTTCACTGACTACACATTTAACTATGTGGAGTTCAGTGAGGTTTGATTGCTCTCATTGATACTCCACACAGGTAAAAAATCCTTTAGGAGTTTGAGAGAGTGCTAACAGCTTTTACCGCAGGTTTATTACTAATTACCATTTCCGAACTAGGCGATAAAACATTTTTTATTGCTGTGATTTTGTCCATGCACCACTCGCGGCGTTTAGTATTTGCTGGTGTGGTTGCTGCTTTAGCGGCTATGACTATCTTATCAGTGGCATTTGGACAAGTCGTATCTTTTTTGCCAAAAGTCTATATTCATTACGCCGAAATAGCTTTATTTATTGCTTTTGGTTTGAAGTTAATTTATGATGCCAAGAAAATGCCCAAGTCTCCTAATGAAGAAGTAGTAGAAGAGGCACAAGAGGCGGTAGAAAAAGCAGATTTAGATAATTCCCAACAAAAAAGTGTTTGGTCAATTTTACTAAAGTCCTTCCTATTAACATTTATAGCAGAATGGGGCGATCGCACACAAATAGCCACCATAGCCCTAGCTGCTGGAAATAACCCCATTGGTGTCACCGCTGGTGCAATATTAGGACACGCAATTTGTGCAGCGATCGCCGTCATCGGTGGTAGATTAATAGCAGGTAAAATTTCCGAACGGCAAATTACCTTTATCGGCGGCTTCCTATTTATCATCTTCGGCATAGTCGCCGCCATAGAAGGCAAATAAATTCAACCCCGTAGGGGCGCAGGGCCTGCGCCCTCATCCTACGCCCTCATCCTGCACCCTCATCCTACGCCCTCATCCTGCGCCCTCATCCTGCGCCCTCATCCTGATTCTACCCTCCACCCCTTACGGAGTGACCGTAGGTGAAGGCGTAGCTGATGCCGTAGGAGTAGGCTCAGAAACCGCTCCAGCCCTATTTATTTCGTCCTTATACTGAGCCGGTGCTAAAGCTATGGCACTATCAAATAAAGGTTTTGCTTCATCAAGCTTACCTTGTTGTTTAAACAGCATAGCCTTTGCTAAAACGGGGCGAAAATCTTGAGAATCTTTCTTAATTGCTTGATCATAGGCAGAAATAGCCAAAGTATCATTCTTTTGAAAAGCGTAGACACTACCCAAAAGCACTTGGACAGCAACTACATCCACGCTTCCCGGCTGAATAGTATTAGCTTGAGTAGCAGCGGACAAACTTTCTTGTAATAAGCCAATAGCTGCTTCTGGACGCTTTTCACTTAATTGCAAATTCACCATCCCCTGCAAAGCCTTTAAATCTCCCGGTTTTGTAGTTAAAATAGTCCGGTAAGTTTGAGCAGCCCCCTCCTTATCGCCAATTTGTTGTTTAGCTTGTGCTAATAAAACCCCATACTCTGACTGTTGGGGATTGAGTTTAGCGAGTTTTTCCAAAGGTTCAATTACAGCTTGAATATCCGCTGGTTTCACTTCCCCTCGGCTTTTTTGACTCAACAAACTGAGACGTGCTTGCAAAAGTCCCTTGAGTGCAGTTTGATTTTCTGTATCTTTCTGTAAAACTAATTCATAACCCCGAACTTGATCTTCCAGTTTTGACTTTTGCTCCGATAAAGATATTTTAGGGTCAGCAGTGGGCTGATTTTGTGGAGATGATTGGGGTTTATTAACCGCTGTAATGATGGGCATAATAGAAACACCCAAAAAAGCAACAACAGCGAAAGCTAAAACTACTCGGACTATCCAGCGATTACGCGATTCAGACACAATATTATTCTGCTCCTCAATGGTAATGAAATTAATGGCAAAGTTAAAAATTTCCAAAACTTTGCGGAATACGGTCATTTGTCTGTGAATTTTATAACAAATAAATATCTATCCTGCTAAAGTAAGTGATGACTTTAGGAAGACCCGTCCGAATTATCGCCATGCTATGCTTCCGATAGCGTAGCTTGGCGTAAGCCATAACTGGATTAAAGACGCTAAATTGCACATTTAGTGTATAAATGTGGGATTTTGCGTCTTGATTTTCGTACAGAGCATTAAGCGAGTAGCCAGATTAAAAAGAAATATACTTTAATCAGTTACACACTGGCTCTTTTCAATCGCTTTATTAAATCCCACAATGGGGTATGTCTTGTGCCGCAAGGAGTTTTTATGAATTCCGACCTGATGCCGTCTTCTGAATCCGCAAATTTCACAGCCTCTAACCAAGGCGTAAAAGAGATTGAATCCCCTGTTAATGCTAATACATTAGCAGACCAATCCTCTAAACTGGAAAGTTCTCTCACTGACTCTAGCAAACCTGACTCTAATGGACATTTGGCTAATCGAGAACAACCAATTCCACCTCCTAGCGAACCGACTCAATACCGAGCTATTGGGTTAATTCGCGGGTGTTACCATGCTAGTGATGAACAGTTTACCCAAGGAACATTAATCACAAAAGATGGGGTTGAACTTAATGCCGTCCTCTTAGGTCGGATTATGAGCTTAGTCAAAAATCACTTAGACCTAGAAACAGAACATCTATGGGTAGTTTATCCCCGCACTAGACAAGAAAATGACGCATTGCACCTGCAAATTGTTGGTGTTTGGGAACCAGAAAATCTGGCGAAATATGAACTAGATGAAGCTGGTACAGATTCGACAGCAGTTTCTGATAACGGTAGCGTAGCGTTAAGCATTCATCCAAAACCCTCATCAGCAGTTCCTGATGGTGGTTTTTCTGTGCGTGGTGAGGTAGTTTACCAGTCCTTTGACGAAAAGAGTTTGGTTGTGAAAATCAAACAAGCTCCCCGTAAACCTACTGATAAAGCTAAATATTTTAAGTTGAAACTCAAGGGCGTATTAACCACTAAAGCTGTGGGTAAGTTCTGGGACTTCAATGTTAAACGGGAAGCTGACGCATTAGTAATAGTTAATGCCGAAGCGATCGCCGATTTACCCAAAAAACGCCGACCACCTTTCAAAGGAGCGCCTCGTGGTGCCGGTGGTGGTGGTAGAAAGCCATTCCCTCCTAGACGCAATGGAGAAGCCCCACGTCCCATTAGAAAGACAGCAGGTGATGCCACCACAGTCATCACCAAACCTGTGCCAAAAACCCCCACTCCTAAGCCGGTTAAAAAGCCTAAACTTGGGGATTAGGTAATTAGTCAGTTGTCAGTTGTTAGTTGTCAGTTGTCAGTGGATAATTTTCTTTCTCCTGACTTCTAACTCCTGAACCCCTGAATGGGCGCAGGCCCTGCGCCCCTACCTCCTGAACTCCTCATCTTAAAATTCCGTCCAACGGTCTTGAGGTAAAAAAGAACGCTCCATAGGAATTGGGGCTACTGGTTCAGTGAGAGTAAATTTCCCTTCAGTAATCCATTGTTTTAACTCTTGGGCTACTTGTCGGGAAAGAAACAAACTAGCTAAAGAGGCTACTCGTACAGTCCTGCCTTCAATAGTGATACGTCCAGATTTAAGTTGAGCGTAACTCACTAAACCGAAAGTAGGACGGACACGACGAGGAATTGAAAAATCTACAATTGGTGCTACTAAGTCTTTGTCTTGGACAGCACAGCGTTCTACCACACCAGTATTTAAAACTGGCAGTGGTACACCTACACCCATCATTAAAGATGGTCCATAGCTTTTAAAATAACAACCTCGTATCCATCGCGCGTCCATTTGTTTAGCATCACCAATTAACGCTAAAGTTGCCGATGGTCCAATAGGTGTCCGATTTTCTAAACGCTTTTGCAAGGGAAAATGTTGTGTCCCTTCCCAAGCTACATAACCAATACCCCCTGCGAGAAAGATCCTCGTCCCAATCCCCACAAGTTGTAAATCGGGATCATTGAGGAGGGGTGACAGTGAACCAGGGTTAGAATAGACCGCATTCCCCACACGGGGTTGCAATGGTCCTAAGTAGGTATGCAGTGGGCGATCGCCTCCATTCACCCCAACAATAAAATTTTGATAAAGATTGCGCGGATTAAATAAATAAAACTGATTGATAGTGTCACGGGTAACAGTGGTTTCAAATGTGGCTCTGGGGTAACAATCGGTAACTTGTCCCATAGCGCGAACTTGGATAGATTTACCGGCAATTAAATCCTCAATTACATGACCACCACCACGTTCTCGCACTTCTTCCCCATCTAGGGAATCAACTGGACAACTAGCACCCAAGTATAAATCTACCGCCCCAAAACCAGCATAAGCTGGAACTCCGTCCAACCAGCAACGCCGAATTTTAATCGGTGGGTCAGTATGTCCTAAGTTAATAATTGCACCACTTGATTCCATCGGCTCAAATGTGCCAGTGGTAATTACATCTACTTCTTTAGCGGTTTTAGCAACACCAATTTCAGCAACTCGCGCTTTTAATTCTTCAGCAGTCCAGATTACCGCCCGTTTTCGGCTGATTTTTTCATTAATTTCCGCAATTGTTCGCATTTTAAATTTATTTGAAGGACTATCACTCGATTTTGGATTTACGATTTTGGACTTCGACTTCGCTCAGTCGAACGATTTTGGATTGACTCTACCCTCAAGTGTAGAAGCCCGAAAATTTTGGATTTGGGACTGACGTTAGCGAAGTGTACGCAGCGCAGCGAGTATTTTTCCATCCTTCAGGACGGGGATTGTACCAAATTTTTTTACTCTAAAATCTAAAATCTAAAATCTAAAATCTAAAATTCCCGCTCAATCCTCTACTCTGAGTTTAACGGAATCAGCATGGGAAGGTAGACCTTCTGTAGTTGCTAAGATGTCAATGGCAGATGCCACTTTTTCCAAGGCAGTTTGTGAGTATTGAATAATACTTGAGTGTTTTAAAAATGTTTCTACCCCTAAAGCGGAAGCATAACGGGCAGCACCAGAAGTAGGTAAGGTATGGTTAGGACCCGCCAAATAGTCGCCTACAGCTTCAGGTGTGGAACTACCCAGGAATATTGCCCCAGCATGGCGAATTTGGTTCATTAAAGCCCAAGGATCGGCAACTTCTAATTCTAGGTGTTCTGGTGCAAATTCGTTGGAAAGTTCGGCTGCTGCGGCTAGGGATTCTACCACCACAATTAAACCATAATGGGCGATCGCCTTTTCCGTATCTATCCGCCGTGGGTGATCTATCAATTGTCTTTCCACCGCCATTTGCACTTTTTTCGCCAACCCCGCATCCGTTGTCAGCAAAATCGCTGCCGCCATCGGATCATGCTCTGCTTGGGCTAATAAGTCTGCCGCCACATAAGCAGGATTAGCTGTTTCATCAGCAATTACCAGCACTTCGCTAGGACCTGCTAAAGAATCAATGCCCACAGTTCCGTAAACTAACTTTTTAGCCAAGGTGACATAAATATTACCAGGTCCGGTAATCACATTGACTTTGGGGATAGTTTCCGTGCCATAGGCTAAAGCTGCGATGGCTTGAGCGCCCCCCACACGGTAAATTTCCTGAACTCCTGCTTCTTGGGCCGCTACCAAAACCGCAGGATTCACCATTTTACCGCCTCTCACTGGTGTCACCATCACTACACGAGGGACACCCGCCACTTTTGCGGGAATGGCATTCATTAACACTGTACTGGGATAACAAGCCCGACCGCCTGGTATATATAAACCTGCTCGATCTACCGGGGTGTAGCGTTTGCCTAAAACTACTTCATCATCGCCAAACTGTACCCAGCTTTTGGGGATACGCTGACTGTGAAAAGCCTCTATTTTTTGGCAAGCTAGTCGAATCGCCTGGAGCAAATCCTTGGATACCTGTTGGTAGGCTGCATCCAGTTCTGATCCTGTTACCTTGAGTTCTTCTGCTTTCAGAATTTGGTGATCAAATTCGGCTGTATAATGTAGTACAGCCTTGTCGCCTTGGCGCTTCACCGCTTGCAACACTTCGCGGACTGTTGCTTCTTTATGAAGTACCTGTTCATCCTGGGTGCGATCGCAGATTCGTTGAAGTTCTGATCTAACGTCTGCCTGCTGAGTAATAATTCGCAGCATGGAGTAATGACAATACCAAATTTTACAATATTCACAAAACAAGAACCATCTCAGCTTTAGACCAGCTACGACAACATCGCGTTAGTAGAACAACCATTCACAATAGCTAAAAAGCCTAAAATATCAAGCTTTCTGACTTTTGACTTTTGACTTTCGACTTCCGTTTTGCCGTGTTAGGGGATCAAGCTGAATGTAATTCTCTTCTCTAGCTTAACCTGGATTTTTTTTGATACTACTTGATAAAATTCAGACAGCCTGAGAAATTTAATATTCCAGAAGTCTGAATTTGGGGAACTGATCTGGTTTCTTTGTCAGTAAATCATTTTAATCTATTTTTTCAGGCGCAGGCATCAGCTTTTCCGCCCAAATAAAATATTTTTTTCAGAAACTATCACATTAGCGAAAATAATGCTATATTTATTAAACCTAGTAGTGTGTGTACATAATTAATAGTCTTTTTTGGAATTACTGTGGCGAATACAAAGTCTGCTCTTAAACGCGCACAAATCGCAGAACGTAACCGACTGCGTAATAAAGCATATAAATCAGCCGTGAGAACGCTGATGAAAAAATACTTTAGTTCTGTGGAAGCTTGTGCTGCTAACCCGACAACAGAACTCAAGCAGGAAGTGGAAGCGAGAATGTCAGAAGCTTACAGCAAAATTGATAAAGCTGTAAAAACTGGCGTGCTGCATCCCAACAATGGAGCCAGAAAAAAGTCAAGATTGGCTCATAAACACAAAACCCTTACCGCTTAGTCAATAGTTCAGTGGTCAAGAGATTTTGGATTTTGGATTTACGATTTTGGATTTACTTCTACCCTCAAGTGTGGAGACTGATGATTTTAGATTGGTGACTTTGGATTAATTCCGCTCTCTCATGGCGGATCTTGTCCCAAAAATTCTCAATCCAAAATCTAAAATCCAAAATCTAAAATTTTTCACCAACAAGCCATGCAACTTATAGATACCCACGTACACATTAACTTTGACATCTTTCAGCCAGATTTAGCAGCCGTGCGTTCTCGGTGGCAAGAAGCAGGAGTAGTGCGATTAGTCCACTCCTGTGTTCACCCCCAGGAATTTGCGAGCATTCAAGCTATAGCAGAGCAGTTTCCTGAACTTAGTTTTGCTGTAGGGCTGCATCCTCTAGATGCTCATAAATGGGATCAGCAAACAGCTACCCAAATCAAGTCTTTAGCCAGTTCTCATTCCCAGGTGGTAGCCATTGGGGAAATGGGGTTGGATTTCTACAAAGCAGATAACTATGAGCATCAACATCAAGTATTTGCATCACAATTAGCGATCGCTTGTGAACTCAATTTACCAGTGATCATCCATTGTCGTGATGCTGCACCTGCTGTCAGAGACGTACTGCAAAAATGGCGGGACTTGCATGGAGAAAGAGTACGGGGTGTCATGCACTGCTGGGGAGGGACACCAGAAGAAACTCAATGGTTTCTGGATTTAGGCTTCTATATTAGCTTCAGCGGCACTGTTACCTTCAAGAATGCTCAAACTATTCAAGCGAGCGCGGCTATGGTGAACAGCGATCGCTTGCTGATAGAAACAGATTGTCCATTTCTGTCGCCCGTACCTAAACGGGGTGAAAAACGCAATGAACCAGCCTATGTTCGCTATGTAGCGGAAGCACTAGCAAAACTACGAGCCGAAACAATAGAAGAAATTGCCCAGAAAACCACCCAAAATGCCTGTAGATTATTCGGTCTATCATTATAAATGATCATCAAATCTTTAGCATTAGCAATGATTTAACTTATAAGATCCAAACGGAGGATAAAAATGTGCTAAAATTAATCCCTCCAAAACATTTAGGTCAAGCCATAATGGTAAAGGAAGGATAATAATTCCTAAAGCTCAATTTGTGCTGTTATCAACCCGATATTAGCCAGTTTGAGAGTTTGTGGTTTTAGCCCGCTTAATCAATCGAAGCGACCCAGATCTAAAATCCAACATTGTCTGCCCATCCACTTAAATCTCTACAAACGGATGCTCTCAATAGATCACAAGCATTGGCAACCAAGGTTTCACTGGAAAAAACTTGAAAAGGTAGAAACGGCAATCCTTTGGTATATCAAACCTATAGAAAATCGTTAAAAGTAATTGTCCACTCCAGACAATCATAGCAATATCAAATCCATAGTGCAGCCTTAAACACAACGTTGCCTATCGAATCCTACTCCGGTGTCAGTCCCCGGTTTTGGGAATCCACAACCAGGATCAAGTGTGAGGTGTAAAAGGTGAAAAAGTGTGAAGTAGAAAGAAATTTTAGGGCTAACGCGACTGTTGCGCTATCAGTCAAAAATCTAGCAGCCGAATATTGTCAAGCTTATGGACTTCATACCTTTGGACTCATATTCTAACACAAAGCCCTCATGGCAGACTCGCAGCTATGGCTGCGCCATGCAAGCTATCGGCTTCCTTCAAAGTTTAACCAGGTTGATAAAGGTAAAGGCATGACTAACGACGACAAATACATGGAATCCGCCTTTCTGTTACCCGACTTGATTGAAATTCAGCGTTCTAGTTTTCGCTGGTTTCTAGAAGAAGGGCTAATAGAAGAACTGAATTCTTTTAGTCCAATTACAGACTACACTGGCAAATTAGAACTGCACTTTTTAGGTAATAACTATAAACTCAAAGAACCTAAATACAGCGTTGAAGAATCCAAGCGGAGAGACAGCACCTATGCAGTGCAAATGTATGTTCCTACCCGTCTACTGAACAAAGAAACAGGAGACATTAAAGAACAAGAAGTATTCATTGGTGATCTGCCCTTGATGACAGATAGAGGCACATTTATCATTAATGGAGCCGAGCGTGTCATTGTCAATCAGATTGTGCGATCGCCTGGAGTTTACTATAAATCAGAAATTGATAAAAACGGAAGACGTACCTATTCCGCCAGCTTAATTCCTAACCGGGGCGCATGGCTCAAATTTGAAACAGATCGTAATGACCTAGTTTGGGTACGGATAGATAAAACCCGGAAACTATCAGCCCAGGTACTTCTGAAAGCACTGGGATTATCCGACAACGAAATTTTTGATGCCCTGCGCCATCCAGAATACTTCCAAAAAACCATAGAAAAAGAAGGGCAATTTTCCGAAGAAGAAGCCCTAATGGAATTATATCGAAAACTTCGTCCCGGTGAACCACCTACAGTTTTAGGCGGACAACAGCTTTTAGACTCCCGCTTCTTTGATCCTAAACGCTATGACCTGGGAAAAGTTGGTCGTTATAAACTCAACAAAAAACTTCGTCTTTCCGCCCCCGACACCATGCGCGTCCTTACCCCTGGGGACATTCTCGCTGCCATTGATTACCTAATTAACCTAGAATACGATATCGGTAGTATTGATGACATTGACCACCTCGGAAATCGCCGAGTCAGAAGCGTTGGGGAATTACTGCAAAACCAAGTCAGAGTAGGGTTAAACCGCCTAGAAAGAATTATTCGAGAACGGATGACCGTATCCGATGCCGAAGTTCTGACTCCCGCATCCCTAGTTAACCCCAAACCCTTAGTAGCAGCCATCAAAGAATTCTTTGGTTCAAGCCAACTAAGTCAATTCATGGATCAAACCAACCCCCTAGCGGAATTGACCCATAAACGCCGCCTCAGTGCCTTGGGTCCAGGTGGTCTAACCAGAGAAAGAGCCGGGTTTGCAGTTCGAGATATTCACCCCAGCCACTACGGACGGATTTGTCCCATCGAAACACCAGAAGGACCAAACGCCGGACTCATTGGTTCATTAGCTACCCATGCCCGTGTTAACCTCTACGGTTTTCTAGAAACACCCTTTAGACCAGTAGAAAACGGCAAAGTCTTATTTGATGTTCCGCCCGTCTACATGACAGCAGACGAAGAAGACGACCTCCGCACAGCCACCGGTGACGTTCCCCTAGATGAAAACGGTTACATCAAAGGACCACAAGTACCAGTTCGCTATCGCCAAGACTGGACAACCACCGGACCTGAACAAGTGGATTACGTGGCAGTTTCCCCAGTCCAGATAGTCTCAGTAGCTACCAGCATGATTCCCTTCTTGGAACATGACGACGCTAACCGAGCGCTAATGGGTTCTAATATGCAACGCCAAGCTGTACCCCTGTTAAAACCAGAACGCCCCTTAGTGGGAACAGGTTTGGAAGCTCAAGCCGCGAGAGACTCCGGGATGGTCATAGTTTCCCGCACAGATGGCGATGTAGTGTATGTTGATGCCACAGAAATTCGTGTTCGCGCTAGTGGTCAATTGTCCGCAGCCAGTGGTAGCCAAGTTATTGAAAAAGGCCAAGAACTTAAATACAAACTTTCCAAATACCAACGTTCTAACCAAGATACCTGCTTAAATCAGAAACCATTGGTGAGAATCGGCGAAAAAGTCGTTGCCGGTCAGGTATTGGCAGATGGTTCCTCTACAGAAGGTGGAGAACTGGCATTAGGACAAAACATCGTTGTCGCCTATATGCCCTGGGAAGGTTACAACTACGAGGATGCGATTCTCATTTCCGAGCGCTTGGTGCAGGAAGATGTTTATACCTCAATCCACATCGAAAAATACGAAATCGAGGCGCGACAAACTAAACTCGGACCGGAAGAAATCACCAGAGAAATTCCCAACGTCGGTGAAGATGCCCTTAGACAATTAGATGAACAAGGGATTATTCGGATTGGCGCATGGGTAGATGCTGGAGATATTCTCGTTGGTAAAGTCACTCCCAAAGGTGAATCAGACCAACCCCCAGAAGAAAAACTGCTCCGGGCTATCTTTGGTGAAAAAGCCCGCGATGTCCGCGACAACTCTCTGCGAGTTCCCAATGGTGAAAAAGGTCGGGTAGTTGATGTCCGGTTATTCACCCGTGAACAAGGTGATGAACTGCCACCAGGGGCAAATATGGTGGTTCGGGTTTATGTAGCTCAAAAGCGCAAAATCCAAGTGGGTGACAAAATGGCAGGGAGACATGGTAACAAAGGGATCATTTCCCGGATTTTGCCTGCTGAAGATATGCCCTATTTAGCCGATGGTTCACCCGTAGATATTGTTCTTAATCCTTTGGGTGTACCTAGCCGGATGAACGTCGGTCAGGTGTTTGAATGTTTGCTAGGTTGGGCTGGTCATAATTTGGGAGTCAGGTTCAAAATTACTCCTTTCGACGAAATGTACGGGGAAGAAACTTCCCGTCGCCTAGTTCACGGCAAACTCCAAGAAGCCAGAGACGAAACTGCTAAGGATTGGGTATATAACCCCGACAATGCGGGGAAAATCATGGTCTATGACGGTCGCACAGGCGAACCCTTTGACCGGGCGATTACTGTCGGTGTTGCCTATATGCTCAAACTCGTGCATTTGGTTGATGACAAGATTCACGCTCGTTCTACAGGTCCCTACTCTTTGGTGACTCAGCAACCTTTGGGTGGTAAGGCTCAACAGGGTGGGCAAAGATTTGGAGAAATGGAAGTTTGGGCATTGGAGGCTTTCGGTGCTGCTTATACCTTGCAGGAGTTGTTAACAGTTAAGTCCGATGATATGCAGGGACGGAATGAGGCTCTGAATGCCATTGTCAAAGGCAAAGCTATTCCCCGTCCTGGTACTCCTGAATCCTTCAAGGTATTGATGCGCGAGTTGCAGTCTTTGGGCTTAGATATTGCGGTGCATAAGGTAGAAACTCAAGCAGATGGTAGTTCTTTGGATGTGGAGGTAGACCTGATGGCAGATCAAGCTGCTCGACGGACACCACCTAGACCCACCTATGAGTCGCTTTCCCGTGAATCTTTGGAAGGAGATGATTAGTGAGGCAGGTGACAGGTGACAGGGAACAGGGAACAGGGAGCAGGGGGCAGGGAGCAGGGAGCAGGGAGGAGGGGTATAAATTAATTTACTTCTTTCTTCTTCCTTCTTTCTTCTTCCTTCTTCCTTCTTCCTTCTTTCTTCTTCCTTCCTTCTCCTGACTTTTGACTTTTGACTTTTGACTTTTGACTTTTTTAATATGAGATCCCCCCAAAATAATCAATTTGACTACGTAAAAATTGGTATAGCTTCGCCAGAACGCATCCGCCAGTGGGGTGAGCGTACCTTGCCTAATGGACAACTCGTAGGTGAAGTTACCAAGCCAGAAACTATTAATTACCGGACTCTCAAGCCGGAAATGGATGGCTTGTTTTGTGAAAGAATTTTTGGACCGGCTAAGGATTGGGAGTGCCATTGTGGTAAGTACAAGCGGGTGCGCCATAGAGGGATTGTGTGCGAGCGCTGTGGTGTAGAAGTAACAGAATCCCGCGTCCGTCGTCACAGGATGGGTTTTATTAAGTTGGCTGCCCCGGTGGCTCATGTTTGGTATTTAAAGGGGATTCCTAGCTATATTGCGATTCTCCTGGATATGCCGCTGCGGGATGTGGAGCAGATTGTTTATTTCAACTCTTACTGTGTTTTAGCGCCTGGTAACGCGGATACTCTCAGTTACAAACAACTGTTGAGTGAAGACCAGTGGCTAGAAATTGAGGATGCTATCTACAGCGAAGATTCCCAGTTAGAGGGTGTGGAAGTGGGCATTGGGGCTGAGGCTCTGTTGCGGTTGTTGGCGGATATTAATTTGGAGCAGGAGGCGGAAAGCCTGCGGGAAGAAATTGAGAAAGCCAAGGGACAGAAACGGGCGAAGTTAATTAAACGGCTGCGGGTGATTGATAATTTCATCGCTACCGGTTCGCACCCAGAATGGATGGTGATGGAAATTATCCCCGTGATTCCCCCAGATTTGCGCCCGATGGTGCAGTTGGATGGGGGGCGGTTTGCGACAAGCGATTTGAATGATTTGTATCGCCGGGTAATTAATCGCAACAACCGTTTGGCTAGGCTTCAGGAAATTCTCGCCCCGGAGATTATTGTCCGTAACGAGAAACGGATGCTGCAAGAGGCTGTGGATGCCTTGATTGATAATGGTCGCCGGGGACGGACGGTGGTGGGGGCTAATAACCGCCCGCTGAAGTCGTTGTCGGATATTATTGAGGGCAAACAAGGACGGTTCCGACAAAACCTGTTGGGGAAACGGGTGGACTATTCAGGGCGATCGGTAATTGTGGTCGGACCAAAGCTGAAGATTCACCAGTGTGGACTGCCACGAGAGATGGCGATTGAGTTGTTCCAGCCCTTTGTAATCAATCGTTTGATTCGGTCGGGGATGGTGAATAATATCAAGGCGGCGAAGAAGCTGATTTCTCGTAATGATCCCAGTGTGTGGGATGTGTTGCAGGAGGTGATTGAGGGACATCCGGTGATGTTAAACCGAGCGCCGACGCTGCACCGCTTGGGGATTCAGGCTTTTGAACCGATTTTGGTGGAAGGAAGAGCGATTCAATTACATCCTTTGGTGTGTCCGGCGTTTAATGCTGACTTTGACGGTGACCAAATGGCGGTTCATGTGCCGTTGTCCTTGGAGAGTCAGGCGGAGGCGCGGTTGTTGATGTTGGCTTCTAATAATATTTTGTCACCGGCAACGGGTAAACCGATTGTGACTCCTAGCCAAGATATGGTGTTGGGGGCGTATTATCTGACGGCGGAAAATCCCAATGCAACGAAGGGGGCAGGTAAGTATTTCTCCTCTTTGGATGATGTAATTATGGCTTATGAGGCGCAACAGGTGGAACTTCATGCCTATATTTACGTGCGCTTTGATGGGGAAATTGATTCGGGTGAACCGGATACTGAACCTTTGGAAGTGATTGAGGACAAGGATGCTAAGGGTAGGGTGACAAGTCGCACCCTAATCTATAAGTTCCGCCGGGTACGGGAAGATGGTCAGGGAAATTTGATTTCTCAGTACATTTATACGACTCCTGGCAGGGCGATTTATAACAAGGCGATTCAGGAAGCGATAGATGCGTAGGGAGTAGGGGAGGTGGGGGAGGTAGGGATGTAGGGGAGGTAGGGGATGTGGGGGAGGTAGAGGAGGTGGGGGAGGTAGAGGAGGTGGGGGAGGTAGGGGATGTGGGGGATGTGGGGGATGTGGGGGAGGTAGAGGAGGTAGGGGAGGTAGAGGAGGTAGGGGAGGTAGGGATGTAGGGGAGAATATTTTTACTCTTGCCTCCCCCTACTCCCCCCAC
>NZ_VILC01000048.1:15911-21572 GCF_009712065.1 Aphanizomenon sp. UHCC 0183
ACTCCCTCTGACTCCTTCAACTAACAACTAATGATTGGGCGCAGGCCCTGCGCCCCTACTAAAATTATGACTAAAGCAGTTTTTCGCAATCTGGTGGTGAACAAGGGTAAATTAAGAGACTTGATTTCTTGGTCTTTTACCCATTATGGGACGGCGCGGACGGCGGTGATGGCGGATAAACTCAAGGAGTTGGGTTTTCGCTATGCTACCAAGGCGGGTGTGTCTATTAGTGTGGATGATTTGATGATTCCTCCTTCTAAGAAGGAATTGCTGGAGGCGGCGGAGACAGAAATTTTGGCGACGGAGGAACGCTATCAACGAGGGGAAATTACCGAAGTTGAACGTTTCCAAAAGGTAATTGATACTTGGAACAGTACCTCAGAAGCGCTCAAGGATGAGGTGGTGGTGCATTTCAAAAAAACCAATCCCCTCAATTCTGTGTATATGATGGCTTTTTCGGGGGCGCGGGGCAATATTTCTCAGGTGCGGCAGTTGGTGGGGATGCGGGGACTGATGGCAGATCCCCAGGGGGAAATTATTGATTTACCAATTAAGACCAATTTCCGTGAGGGATTGACGGTAACGGAATATATTATTTCTAGTTATGGGGCGCGGAAGGGGCTGGTGGATACGGCGCTGCGGACTGCGGATTCGGGGTATTTAACCCGGCGGTTGGTGGATGTGTCCCAGGATGTGATTGTGCGGGAGTTTGACTGTGGCACTAATCGTGGTTTGACGATTGGGGCGATGGTGGAGGGGAATAAAACTCTGATTAAACTGGCGACGCGGTTGATGGGTCGAGTGGTGGGTGAGGATGTGGTGCATCCAGAAACGGGGGAAATCATTGCCCCTCGGAATACCCCTATTGATGATGATTTGGCGATCGCCATCCAAAAAGCCGGGGTACAGAAGGTGACTGTCCGCAGTCCTTTGACCTGTGAGGCGGCGCGGTCGGTGTGTCAGCACTGCTATGGTTGGAGTTTAGCTCATGCCAAGATGGTGGATCTAGGGGAAGCTGTGGGGATTATTGCGGCGCAAAGTATTGGTGAACCGGGAACCCAGTTAACCATGCGGACTTTCCACACCGGGGGTGTATTCACGGGGGAAGTAGCCCAACAGGTGCGATCGCAGGTGTCAGGAACGGTAAAAATTCCCCGCAAGTTACAAACCCGTCCTTATCGGACTCGACATGGTGAAGACGCTTTGTATGTGGAAGCCAATGGGACTTTGACGATTGAGGGCGATAAGAAATCGGGAACGGGGGAAAGCCAGGAAATTGCCGTTACCCAAGGTTCAACGCTGTATATCCACAATGGTCAACAGGTACTAGCAGATCACTTGGTGGCTGAGGTGGCGCTGGGAGGCAGAACCACCAGAACCAATACAGAAAAAGCCGTCAAGGATGTGGCGACGGACTTGGCTGGGGAAGTGAAGTTTGCCGACGTGGTGGCGGAACAAAAAACCGACCGTCAGGGCAATACCACTGTCACCGCCTCCAGAGGGGGGTTGATTTGGATTCTGTCGGGGGATGTATATAATTTACTGCCCGGAGCAGAATTGGTGGTAAAAAATGGCGATGCGATCGCTACCAATGGAGTCTTAGCGGAAACCAAATTAACCACAGTTCATGGGGGTGTGGTACGGTTACCAGAAGCGATTCCGGGGAAAGCCACCAGGGAAATTGAGATTATTACCGCTTCCGTAGTGTTGGATCAGGCAGCAGTAACAATCCAGAGTTCCCAAGGACGGAATAATTACCTGATTACCACTACCAATCCCGATAATGGGGCGATATCGGAGTTTAACTTGCGGGCGACTCCAGGGGCGAAGGTACAAAATGGTCAGGTAGTGGCAGAATTGATTGATGACCAGTACCGGACAACCACCGGGGGCTTACTGAAGTTTGGCGAAGTGGAGGTACAGAAAAAAGGTAAAGCGAAATTGGGCTATGAGGTAGTCCAGGGGGGAACACTGCTGTGGATACCGGAAGAAACCCATGAGGTAAATAAGGATATTTCCTTGTTACGGGTGGAAGATGGACAGTATGTGGAAGCGGGGACGGAAGTAGTCCAGGACATCTTCTGTCAAACTGGTGGGGTAGTGGAAGTTACCCAAAAGAACGACATTTTACGGGAAGTAGTGATTAAACCCGGTGAACTATTGATGGTAGATGATCCAGAGACAGCGATCGCCCATGACAATACATTTTTGCAACCCGGTGAGGAACTGCAAGGAACTGTAGCTACGGAATTGCGCTATGTTCAGTATGTGGAAACTCCTGAAGGTCCAGGGTTGCTGAGTCGTCCGGTGGTAGAATTTGCTGTCCCCACCAACCCTGATGTTCCAGCCACTACTTCCGTCAGTCAGCAGACAGGGCGCTCGATTCAACTGCGGGCGGTGCAAAGGATTCCCTACAAGGATTCAGAACGGGTGAAGTCGGTGGAGGGTGTGGAACTGCTACGGACACAGATAGTATTAGAAATTGAGCAGGAGACGGAGGGAGAACACGGCAGTTCACCTTTGGCGGCGGACATTGAACTGATTACAGACCCAGAAGATGGGGAGATTCAAAGACTACAGTTAGTAATTTTAGAGTCTTTGGTAGTGCGCCGCGACATTACCGCCGATGCCACCCAAGGCAGTACCCAAACTAATTTGGAAGTGGTGGATGGTGACACCATTGAACCGGGGGCTGTGGTAGCCCGGACGAAGATATTATGTAAGGAAGGGGGGATAGTCCGGGGTGTGCAACAGGGCGCGGAAACAGTCCGCCGCTGTTTAGTATTGCGTGCCAATGATTTGGTGACAGTGAATACCAATGTCTTGCCCACCGTCGGTAAGGATGATTTGGTAGTAGAAGGAAGTGCGATCGCTCCTGGTGTGGTAGCGGCGGAATCGGGGCAGGTGGTGGAAGTCAAGGGAGGTGACAGGGAACAGAGGATAGGTGACAGGGAACAGGTGACAGGTGACAGGGAACAGGGGATAGGTGACAGGGAACAGAGGATAGGTGACAGGGAACAGGGAACAGGTGACAGAAATGCTTCTTCACTGTCACCTGTCACCCGTCACCTGTCACCTTCTGCTTACAGGGAACAGGGAACAGGTGACAGAAATGCTTCTTCACTGTCACCTGTCACCCGTCACCTGTCACCTTCTGCTTACACCATTACTCTTCGCGTTGGTCGTCCTTACCGGGTGAGTCCGGGGGCGGTGTTACAGGTGGAAGATGGGGACTTGGTGCAACGGGGTGACAACTTGGTGTTGTTGGTATTTGAGCGGGCTAAGACTGGGGACATTATCCAAGGTTTGCCCCGGATTGAGGAACTGTTAGAAGCCCGTAAACCCAAGGAAGCTTGTATTTTAGCCCGTCGTCCTGGGGAAGTGAAGATTGTCTATGGCGATGGGGATGAGGTGACATCCATCACCAGAGAAGCCTATGCCATTAAAATTGTCGAAGCCAATGGCACAGTCACCGACTATCCCCTTGGACCTGGGCAAAACCTGATTGTTCCCGACGGGGCGCACATTGTAGCCGGACAACCCCTCACCGACGGACCCTCCAACCCCCACGAGATTCTGGAAATATTCTTCAGTTTGGGGTCAGAGGATGGGATCTATGCCTGTGCAAGCCACGCTTTGCAGAAGGTACAAACCTTTTTGGTGAATGAAGTACAGATGGTGTACCAATCCCAAGGCATTGACATTTCCGACAAACACATCGAGGTAATTGTCCGGCAAATGACCAACAAAGTGCGGATTGATGACGGTGGCGACACAACCATGCTACCGGGGGAACTGGTAGAACTCCGGCAGGTGGAACAGGTGAACGAAGCTATGGCGATTACTGGTGGGGCGAGGGCAGAATACACTCCCATGCTATTGGGGATTACCAAAGCATCGCTGAACACCGACAGTTTCATCTCTGCGGCTTCTTTCCAAGAAACCACCAGGGTGTTAACAGAAGCCGCCATTGAGGGCAAATCCGACTGGCTGCGGGGACTGAAGGAAAACGTGATCATTGGGCGCTTGATTCCTGCGGGGACTGGCTACAACACCTACGAAGAAGCGGGGGTAATTGATGATTACGTAGTAGATATGGGCAGTGGCATTTTAGATGAAGTAGATGATTCATTGGACATGGTACTAGATGACCGCACCGCAAAACTCTACAACCTCGATGCACCGGGCATGGGTGATAGTGGCTTTGGTAGCAAAATAGGAGAACGGCTACTACTCGATGAGGATTAGTTCCCTCCCCTTCACAAGGGGAGGGTTAGGGTGGGGTAATTTGAGGAATAATGGTGATTCGATAACTTGTGTGTACACCGTACTTACAAAGGGGGGCTAAATTCCTCAAAGTCCCCCTTTTCAAGGGGGACTTAGGGGGATCTGCGGGTGTCAGATCCCACACGAAAAAGTTTTCAAACAACCTCTTAGAGACTTCCAAATAAAAAAATGTCCCAAAACTAACGCAAAAACCCTCCCTATTTCTTCTCTCTGTGTTCTCTGTGCCTCTGTGGTTCGTTTGTTCATTTATTTATTGGGATAATTTATTTCCTAGAAGTCCCTTAATCAGATTTAAGCCAGTTTTCTACTGATATCTGAATCTGTTCCCTTGCCCCAACGACAATTTTTAACACCCACCTACTTATATCCATTATTAAAAATCACCCAGCTTGATCTTAATTCCAGAATCTAGGGGAGGAACTTTTAGATATTCAACTGGCTCATAAGGGTTACGATTTGAGTTATTACTGGGACATAATTTCAAAAAAGATTCTGGATTCTTGATATAATCAAGAGGATTTATTTTCTTACAATCTGGCTTGCTGATACTGAAATATGGTTCAGGATTGACTTGGGGCATCTGATACCAATAACTGTCAATTGTGATTGGTTGTGTGATTAACTCTGCTGATTGATCATGTTCAACTCCGATAGGAGAACCTGGTTGAGGTTTGGCATTTATACTTTTATGAGCAAAAAACTCACATAATAAAAAAGTTAGGATTAAAAAAGGTAATTTCATTTGATAATGGTGAAGATGTGGAAAGTTTTTTGGTTTAGAGACTTCCAATCTTATGATTACAATAACAAATTTTTAATTCACTTATGACAACAGAAATAAACTTACCAACCTTAGCTAGTTTAGAATATCATGCCTATATTGATAATGATGGTGAAGTCATAGTCACCTTTCAAGAAAAAATTGGAGTTTACGCGATTTTTAATCAGGATAAAATTCTGCAATTTGTTGGCTATTCTCGTGATATTTATCTAAGTTTAAAGCAGCATTTAGTCCGTCAACCTCAAAATTGTTATTGGGTAAAGGTACAAACCATAGAACGTCCTAATCGAACAATTTTGGAAGCTATTGAAAATGCTTGGATTACGGAAAATGCTAATCCTGATATTCCGAACATCGAAAATAAACAAAAATGGAATAATCCTATAGATGTGAAAGAATTAATGACACCAGAAGAACAAAATAATTATCAAAATATAGCTATTGATGAATTCGGAAAAAGCAAGGTTTTAAAAAATGTGGCGCGGCGGGTTGAAGAAGAAATTTTAGGAGTTCTCAAAGACCGGGGAGTCAATACTCAAATCCGCTTTAATCCAAAATTAAAAGAAACAGGATTATTAGATTTAAAATGAACA
>NZ_VILC01000048.1:21782-33651 GCF_009712065.1 Aphanizomenon sp. UHCC 0183
CTATCTATATCAATAGGATTTCAGGGCTTTGGCAATAGTATTGACTAGACAGTCTAGTATATATTTTAAGGTAGAGGTTGATAATTTAGTATGCTACTATGTCTCAAACTGCGCCAACATCTCCAGACAATTTTCTTAATGTTCCTATACCACCATCTAAGCAGCGAAAGGGTAAAAAACCAATTCCTTTGTTGTTGGGGTTGTTAGTCGTGGGGGGTAGTCTTGGTTATGTCCTGTGGCAAAATCGCCCCCAGGGAGAAGTAGATGTACTCAAATTAAGTGGTAGAATCGAGGGCTACGAAACCGAAATCGGGATTAAACGTTCGGGAAGAATCGAGTCCATTGCCTTGAGAGAAGGGGCTTATGTCAAAAAAGGACAAGAATTAATTAAGTTAGACGACAGTAATGATCAACTGTTACAATAGCAATTACGAGGCACTGAAGCACGGATAACATCTGCACAATCCGATGAACAACAGGCGATTGCAGAGGTGGATAGGGTGCAAAGCGAAATTGAACAAATTAACAGTCAAATTAGGGAAGCAAAGCTGAATTTACAACAGTCCGAGGGGGATACCCAAGGACGAATTCAACAGGCAAAATCTAATGTAGCGGCGGCTAAGGCTCAATTATTACAAACTCAAGCTCAAGCTAAGCAAACAGAGGCAGAGGTAAAATTAGCGAGAATTAACAGCGATCATACAAACTTGAGTAATAGCTATATTGAAAAATTGTATGCCACCAATCAATTTATCCCTAAAGAATGGACAGGGGGAAACCCAGCGCGAGATGCTATTGACAGAGGTATTGCCAAAGTAGCGGTCATTATTCCTCCTCAATTTAGTCGAGATATTAAAGCTAAGAAACCTATTACATTACAAGTTTTAATTGATGCCACAGATGTTAATAATGCCCGTGTAATTAGAGGTACTATTCAAAGAGTTACCAATTTCTTTATGCAGCAAGAAGGACTTTTACCAGCTACTAAAAGAATTACCGCTAGAATCCGTTTGTGGTTTAATCCTGGTAGATTAGAATCTCTATATATTGTTCCCGGAGTATATGGTGTAATTCTATGGATTTTTCCATCTTTACTAACAGCGATCGCAATGGTTAGAGAAAAAGAAAAAGGGACTATTTTACAAGTTTATGCTTCTAGTATCAGTGCCACAGAATTATTATTAGGTAAAGGCATGGCTTATCTATTAATTGCCATAACTGAAGCATTAGTTGTGATAGGATTGGGGGGAATTATTTTTAAATTAAGCGTTGTTAATAACCCTATCACTTTATTACTGGGAACTTTAATATTTTTGATAGATAGTGTAATGTTCGGTTTACTTGTTGGAGTCCGTAGCAATAACCAAAATTCAGCGGTACAAATCATTTCTCTGGTGGGGTTTATTACCTCTTTATTATTATCTGGTTTTATTTATCCTCTCAGTAATATTCCTTTTCCCCTTTCACTTGTCACTAATGTAGTTCCTGCTCGTTATTATATTGATATTACTCGTGATGCTTTTCTGCGTGGTACAGGGTGGTCAGGAGTTTGGTTTGATTTTCTCATGTTAATCGTTTTAGGTTTGATATTTTTTAATGTCTCGCGTCGGATTTTAAGTAAGATGCAAATTAGAGAAATCCACAAAAAAGATGATCCTAGTGCTTACGCATTGACAAAGTTTTCTAAATATGTAATGTAGATTTTATCTCTTGTAGGGTGCGTCAGACCCAATAATTTAGTGAGGGACTTCCAAGAAATAAATTATCCTGATTAACCAACCACGGAGGCGCAGAGGACACAGAGGAATAAGGGTTTGAGAGATTTTTGCGTTAGGTGGTTTATCGGTTGTCAAGAGATTGCTTCCTTTCACTCGCAATGACAACTCATGCAGCACAGGTTTATTAGAGACTTCCAATCAAAAAAATATCCCAAAATTTCTTGTGGTGCGGGACGAATTGCCCGCTAATCATCAAGGACGGGCAAGGATGCCCATCCCACAAAATTGGATCATTTTTTTTGTGGAGTTCTCTTACACAATGTCATTGCGTAAGCGTTGCGTGGCGTTAGCCATATGGAACGAAGTGAAATGAAGCAATTCCAAGGGTTGTGATTGCTTCCCTTCGCTCGCAATGACTGTAAATATTTTTGTCCAATTACTTACCTATTACCTATTTTATGAAATTTATTCTTCAATTGTCAACAAGTAGAAGAAGGGAAGTTAGATGTAGGGGTGATAATTCCCCCTGATTTTCCCCGTAAATTAGCACAGAAAACCGCAGAAATTCAAGTTTTTATTGATGCGGTTAATGCTAATACAGCGGGTATTGCTGCTAACTACATGAATCAAATTGTCCAACAATATAATTTAAGTTTGGAACAAGGTACACAGAGTCCTCCCGTATCACCTCAAGTCGTATTTCTTTATAATCCTGGACTTACGAGTAGTTGGTTTTTTGTACCAGGAGTTATGGGTTTAGTTTTGACTTTAATTGGTACATTAGTTTCCGCTGTTACTGTTGTCCGAGAGAAAGATACAGGAACTTTGGAACAATTGTTAATGACTCCAGCCGCAAATTGGCAAATATTATTATCAAAAATTGTCCCTTTGGTTTTCTTGCTAATGGGGGATGTCATGTTAGCTTTAACCTTGGGAATTGTGGTATTTAATTTGCCATTTCGGGGGAGTTTTTTGCTATTTATTTCTTTATCAAGTATGTATGTATTTGTGGGAATTAGTTTAGGAATTATGTTAGCGACTGTTTGCCGTTCTCAACAACAAGTATTACTCACATCTTTCTTTATTAATTTACCAATGGTGCAGACATCTGGGGCAATTTCTCCGATTGAAGCTATGCCTCCTTTCTTTCAAGTTCTATCTTTACTAAATCCTTTGCGTCATTACATCACAATTGTGCGAGGTATTTTACTCAAAGGAGTTGGTTTAGATGTGCTGTGGATTCATGTTTTAGCATTGCTTGGTTTTGCTGTGGTGTTGTTGAGTATTAGTGTGAGTAAGTTTCGTAATCAGTTGAGTTAAGTAGATGGATTTGATATTTGAGATGGTGCATTACATTATAAATTATGCTATAATATGGTAAATATGTACTAAACAGCTACTCCTACCAAAAAATGTTTCCAGAAATGCAGCAAGAATGCCATTATATAAATGCTGTGTCGAATTAAGGTCTGGAGTCAGTTGATAGTCAGCGGAGGGATTGTATGAGTCAAACACTGGAAATGCCAACGCTATATGCTCGTTTGTCAAAAATGGGTTTTCCACCAACATTCATTCAAGAGAAAGCTTTACCTGAGTGGTGGAATAGTGATTTGGAAAAAAATCCTGTTGCTGTAATGGAAGCAGCAGGTTATATTTCCAAGCGTCTAGGGTTAGATATAGCATCAGTGTTTAATCCCAATGTTCCCATAGAATTTAAAAAGGTTAATAGTTCTAAGTTCAAAAAAAGGCAAACTACTGATGAGCAGAGCCTATTAGTTGCTCAAAGGTTAGCAACACGCATAGCTGAGATGACTGGATATGTTTCTAAATCGCCTTTTAAAGGAGTTGTCGCAGATGCTTCTGAAATTCGGAGAATTATTCTCAAAAATAATCCTTGGGTAGACCTTGATGGTCTTGTTAAATTTTGTTGGTCTTGTGGCATTCCAGTTATACATTTTTCTGATTTCCCTCCAAAAACTCCTAAAATGGATGGAATGGCTGCACATTTAAATGGTCGCCCAATAATTGTAATTAGTTCAGGTTGGAAATTTTCTGCTCGTTTAGTTTTTGTTATTGCCCATGAACTGGGACATATTGTTTTTGGTCATGTTCAAGATGGAGTGTTAATTGATGAAAATATACTAGAGGAGATTAAAGACCAAGAAGAGGAAGAAGCTAATAATTTTGCTGTGAAGCTGCTTTTTGGAGAAAATGAATATAGTTGGAGGCAAATGTCAAGTGCTGTAGATCTAGCACGCACTGCACGCAAACTTGGTAATCAAGATCAAGTAGACCCCGGCGTAGTAGCTTTAAACTATGCTTGGCAAAAATCAAATTGGCCTATTGGAATGGGTGCATTAAAAATTATTGAACCTAAAGCCAATGCTTCTGCAAAAATTAATAAATTTCTTTCTGATAATTTAGACTGGGAAGAATTGGACTCAGATAGCGAAGAATATCTTAGACTGGTAACAGGGTGTAATTTTGTCTAAGATAGGAGTGTATTCTTGTTAGTCTATTTAGTTGATAATGATGTCATTTTAGAACTGGCATCATACAATCTCTTTTGGGATATGATTACCAGTTTAAATACATCTCAGAAAGATATTAGAGTTCTACCTACAGCTTCAGATTTTTTTGGTGGCTCGTCTAGGTTAAGAAGAAAATATAAAGAGCAAAGTATTCAAAGTGCTAAATCCATAGCTGATAAATGCCAAAAAATTGATCAGGGATCAATTGATATTTCAGAATTACCATGCTTATCTGTAAGTAGGTGAGCGTTGAAAATTGTCGTTATGGCAAGGCAAGAGGCAAGAGGCAAGAGGCAAGAGTGAAGAGGGTTTGGGCGATTTTACATTTCTTTACACAGTTTGGTTTTATTGTGTTCACCTACTTAGAAGGAATTGACTCTGGAGAAGCTTTGCTTGTTGCTGCAACAAAAGAGGAAGCTAATTTTTACATATTAACTAGTGACAAAAGATTTTTAAAAGCTCTATCAAATTCTAATTTAGCTAATATTAAGCAACGGCTCTGTCAAAGGATAATTTGTTTAGAGCAATTGTTGATAAACTTGATTAGTAATGATAATGATTTTGATAAAATACGGCGCAGAATTATTTCATCTGATTTATGTAATCAAAATATTGCTGAAGTTTTTGCAGATGGTAAGCTGACAAAAAAAGAAACAGCCTTAGTAATTCTTGAAGACCGTGTAAAAGAGCTACGCTCTGTAACGGGAGATTTACTAATTGAAAGTTTACCCCCACCACCTATTGAGATCAAAACCCCAGATCCTTAATCGAAAAATCCTATTAACAGAATAGAGTCACTTGTTTATCTTCAGATAATATTCGAGGAGAAATAGTCGCCTCAATTTCTTCACCCTTTTTTTGTTCAGCTAGTCTAAGTTCATAATTCTTTTGTAAATTCATCCACAACTCAGCACCAGTCCCAAACCATTGTCCTAATCGTAATGCAGTATCAGCAGTAATTGCCCGTTGGCCATTAATTATTTCAGTAATCCGATTTGTGGGTACATGAAGAATTCGGGCTAACTCACTGGCGCTCATTTGCAATTCATCAAGTTCATCAGCAAGAATTTTACCAGGATGAATGGGTGGACGTGCCATATTTTTTCTCCTTTAAGAATAATAGTCTGTAATTTCGATGTTGAAAGGTTGAGATTCTTCCTCTGGCCAATTAAAACAAATTCGCCATTGCTTATTGATCCGAATGCTATACTGACCTTTGCGATTCCTACGGAGTGCTTACGCTATTAGACTTTACTTCTAGTCAATTCAATACTAATTTTGCCGCTAAAATCAGGAATAGGTGCAGCGGGTTTACTGAGAATAACTTGTACTTGATTAATCCCCTCCTGATCCTCTAAAATACCATCAGCGATCGCCCCAGCTAGTCTTTCTACCAATGCAAACTTTGAGGTTTTTAGCAAATTTTGCACTAAGCTAATTATCTGCCGATAATCTATAGTATCTTCAATATTATCTGTTTTAGCGGGTTTAGAAAGATCCAACCATAATTTAACATCTACCTCAAACCATTGTCCTAATGCTTGTTCTTCTGGTAAAAATCCGGTATAACCATAGCCACGAATTCCTGTTAAATGAATACAGTCCATAATCTCTAATCAATGCAACTTACTTTTAATAATCTTAATCTTCTTTGGTCTTATGTATTAACAGAAACCCTCAAACGCTTGGGTTTAAATTGCGCTGTCATCTGTCCTGGTTCTCGTTCTACACCATTAACGGTGGCTTTTGTGCAACAAATACCAGATATTGAAGCTATTCCCATTTTAGATGAACGTTCAGCGGCTTTTTTTGCGTTGGGACAAGCCAAGGCAACGGGAAAACCTGTAGTATTAGTTTGTACTTCTGGAACTGCGGGGGCAAATTTTTATCCAGCGGTAATTGAAGCTAGGGAAAGTCGCGTACCTTTGTTAATATTAACTACCGATAGACCAGCAGAATTACGGAATTGTCATTCTGGACAAACTATTGACCAAGTGAAATTATATGGTAATTATCCCAATTGGCAAGGGGAATTAGCTACACCTTCTCTAGATGTGGGAATGTTAGATTATCTCCGGCAAACGGTAATTCACGCTTGGGAACGTTGTCAATTTCCCAATTCTGGCGCAGTACATTTAAATATACCTTTTCGTGACCCTCTCGCGCCCATTCCTGATGGTACAGATTTTACCTTAGATGTGGAAGATTTCTTTGCGGGAATAGTTTCCACCCCATTACCAATTACCAATTATCAATTACCAATTACCAATTACCAAAAAGGCATTATTATCGCTGGTGTAGCCCAACCACAAGCCCCGGAGGAGTATTGTAGAGCGATCGCCAACCTTTGTCAAACTCTCCAATGGCCTGTTTTAGCTGAAGGACTTTCCCCCGTTAGAAATTACGCAGATTTAAATCCCTATTTAATTTCCACCTATGATATCATTCTCAGAAATCAAAACCTTGCCCAAGAATTAACTCCAGAAATAGTTATCCAAATTGGCGAAATGCCCACAAGTAAAGAATTACGTAATTGGTTAATCAGTGCTAAACCGCAACGTTTTGTCATTGATCATTGTGATCAAAATTTAGACCCTTTACATGGAAAAACCACCCATTTAAGAATTTCAGTTACAGAAATTGGTAAGTTGGAAATTGCAAATTTAGGAAAAAGTGAATATTTACAAAAATGGTCTACAGTAGAAAAGCAAATCAGGAAAAATATTGATGATGATTTGGAAAATGTAGATGAATTAATCGAGAGTAAAATTGCTTGGTTAATTTCCCAAATCTTGCCACCGGAAACACCCATATTCATTGCTAATAGTATGCCAGTGCGAGATGTGGAATTTTTCTGGAAACCCAATAATTTAAGAATTAAACCCTATTTTAATCGGGGTGCAAATGGCATTGATGGTACACTTTCCACTGCTTTAGGAATAGCACATCATCAGCAAAGTAGTGTGATGTTAACGGGAGATTTATCTTTATTGCATGACACCAATGGTTTCTTGATTAGCAATAAATTTATTGGACATCTAACAATTATCTTAATTAATAACAACGGTGGAGGAATTTTTGAAATGTTACCCATTGCTAAATTCAATCCGCCTTTTGAAGAGTTTTTTGCTACTCCTCAAAATATTGATTTCTCTCATTTATGCGCGACTTACAAGGTGCAACATCAGTTAATTAGTTCTTGGGAAGAATTGCAAGATAACTTAAAACAACTACCAAAAATGGGAATTAGAGTTTTGGAAGTCAAGACAAACAGGAAAAGAGATGTGATGTGGAGAAGAGAAAATTTAGTAAAATTTGGTAACTTGTAAGTAGTTCAAATATTCAGATCCCCGACTTCTCTAAGAAGTCGGGGATCTATGTTTAAGTCCCCTATCAAAACCGATTTCGATAAAATTTCCCCAAGTGCCACAGATAAAGATTAAACTAAAAAGTCTTGCAAAGCAAAACCTGTCAACCAAAATCAAGTAATTATGTCTAAGGTTCTTGTCTCCGACCCCATTGATCAAGTTGGTATTGATATTCTTTCCCAAGTAGCTACAGTTGATGTCAAAACCAGCCTCAAACCAGATGAACTCAAAGCCATCATTGGCGAGTATGACGCGCTGATGATCCGTTCTGGAACTCGCGTTACTCAAGAAATTATAGAAGCCGGTACAAAATTAAAAATTATTGGCCGTGCTGGCGTGGGTGTGGATAACGTTGATGTCCCCGCAGCTACCCGCAAAGGGATTATTGTTGTCAATTCCCCAGAAGGTAATACCATTGCCGCAGCCGAACACGCTTTAGCCATGATGTTGTCCTTATCTCGTCATATTCCTGATGCTAATGCTTCAGTAAAACGTGGTGAATGGGATCGTAAAAGTTATGTTGGTTCGGAAGTATACAAAAAAACCCTCGGCGTTGTCGGGTTAGGAAAAATTGGTTCTCATGTTGCCAGTGTCGCTAAGGCTATGGGGATGAAACTCCTCGCCTATGATCCATTTATCTCCACAGAAAGAGCCGAACAACTGGGTTGTCAACTGGTAGACTTAAATTTGCTATTCCAGCAAGCCGACTATATCACCTTACACATTCCCAAAACCACAGAAACTGCCAACTTAATCAACGCTAAAACTTTGGCGTTAATGAAACCCACTACCAGGATTATTAACTGCGCTCGTGGTGGCATTATTGATGAAGCGGCTTTAGCAGTGGCAATCAGAGATGGTGTAATTGCCGGGGCTGCATTAGATGTGTTCGATTCCGAACCATTAGGTGAATCGGAATTGCTACGCTTGGGTAAAGATGTTATTCTTACACCTCACCTCGGTGCTTCCACTGCTGAAGCCCAAGTTAACGTAGCCATAGATGTGGCTGAACAAATTCGGGATGTGTTATTAGGACTATCCGCCCGTTCCGCGGTGAATATTCCTGGACTTAGTCCTGATATCCTAGAAGAACTCAAGCCTTACATGGAATTAGCGGAAACCTTGGGGAACTTAGTTGGTCAACTCACCGGCGGTAGAGTTGAGACACTTAATGTTACACTGCAAGGAGAATTGGCAACTAATAAAAGTCAACCCTTGGTAATAGCTGCCCTGAAAGGACTTCTTTACCAAGCCCTGCGGGAACGGGTAAATTATGTCAACGCCACCATAGAAGCTAAAGAACGAGGAATTAGAGTTATTGAAACCAGGGACGCTTCGGCACGGGATTATGCTGGTTCGTTGCATCTTCAAGCCACAGGAACTCTAGGTACACATTCTGTTACAGGTGCTTTGTTGGGTGATAAGGAAATCCACTTAACGGATGTTGACGGTTTCCCCATTAACGTTCCCCCCAGCAAATATATGCTGTTTACTCGACACCGTGATATGCCCGGTATTATTGGTAAACTCGGTTCTCTACTGGGTAGCTTTAATGTCAATATTGCCAGTATGCAGGTAGGTCGGAAAATCGTTCGTGGTGACGCTGTTATGGCTCTCAGCATTGATGATCCTTTACCAGATGGCATTTTAGCAGAAATTAAAAAAGTGGAAGGTATTCGAGACGCTTATACAGTCACACTTTAACTGTGATTTTTGGGATTTATTTGATGAAGATGATTAAATAATTTGAGAATTAGAAAAATCATCTTTAACTATGATTTTTGTGATTTATTTGATTAGGATGATTAGAAGGATTATCTTAATTATCCTAGTCATAAAAATCATAGTTTGTTTTCCCCAATCACCAATCACCAATCACCAATCACCAATCACCAATCTAAAATTCTATGGCAAATACCTGGTGGGAATTAAATATTTTATCTGAACTAGATTTAGAAGAAACTATATTTTGGCGGTTAGAAAACTTTGGCTGTCGTGGTACAGCAGTAGAAATTAAGGGCAATGTCTCTTTTGTTAAGGCTTATTTACCCACCTTTAAAGTACAACTGCTAGATTTGGCTGCTTTATCGCTATGGCTGCGTCAAGATGCCCTGTGTGTAGGACTCACCGCACCCGTGCTGCATTGGGGCTTAATTGACGAAGAAGACTGGTCTAGTAGCTGGAAACAACATTGGCAACCTGAAGAAATAGGCGATCGCTTTCTCATTAACCCTGCTTGGTTACCTCTACCTGAATCCCTAGACCGATTGGTAATTCGTCTTGATCCAGGCGTAGCCTTTGGTACAGGTAATCATGCCACTACTCAACTATGTTTAGAATCCCTAGAAATGCGCTTCGGTGAAATTCCCCAATCCTTCCTAGACACAGAAGAACCAAGAAAACCTTTAATTATCGCCGATATTGGTTGTGGTTCAGGTATTCTAGGCGTTGGGGCAATATTATTAGGTGCGGGTAAAGTCTATGCCGTTGATAACGATCCTTTAGCCGTAAAATCTACCTTTAGTAATCGCACTCTGAATGAGATTCGTCCAGATTCTTTAATCCCTCTTGAGGGTAGTGTAGACATAGTCCGGAAAATCATTGATCAACCTGTAGACGGGATTGTTTGCAATATTTTAGCAGATGTAATCATCGAATTACTCCCAGAAATGACCGCCATTACCAAACCTAGCACTTGGGGTATATTCAGTGGTATTTTACTAGAACAATCTAAAGCCGTTGCTGATGCTTTAGAACAAAATGGTTGGATTGTAGCTACTCTCTGGAAAAGAAAAGAATGGTGTTGTTTAAATGCCCGTCGTTCTTAATTATAATTTATGGATTTTTTCCTATTGGATATCACCAAAAGTAATGGTAAGTAATTGGACAAAAATATTTACAGTCATTGCGATCGCAGGGAAGCAATCACAACCCTTGCGATTGCTTCATTTCACTTCCTTCAATATGGCTAACGCCACGCAACGCTTACGCAATGACATTGTGTAATTAATTCTGTCTCACTACTTAATTAAAATCAGCCGAGATTAACAAATATTGATAAAATCTAAATATCAATCCCTAATCAGCACTAATTTTCAATATGAACGACTCCATTGAAAACTACAATCCCAACAGCGTAGCCGAAAAAAATGGCAACTTCATGGGATTATCATTTAATTACGATTCAGCCAATTTAATTATCTTCCCCATACCTTGGGAAGTCACGGTTTCCTATCGTGCCGGAACGGCCAACGGACCACAGCAAATTTTAGATGCTTCACTGCAAATAGATTTATTTGATTTTGATCATCCTGATGGTTGGAAACAGGGAATATTTATGGTAGAAATCCCCCAGGAAATGATTGAAAAAAATAACTACTATCGTCAACAAGCAGCCATAATTATTGAACGTCAAGCCCAAGGTAAATCCCTAACAGACTCACCGGATTTAACTCCTATTCTAGAGGCAATTAACCAAGCTGGAGAACAGGTAAATCATTGGTTATTTACCCAATCACAAGCAGCACTAAATCAAGGTAAACGAGTTGCGGTCATTGGTGGTGATCACAGTTCACCATTAGGCTACTTTCAAGCTTTAGCTAATCAATATGATGACTGGGGAATTTTACATATTGATGCCCATGCAGACCTACGTAATGCCTATGAGGAATTTGAATTTTCTCATGCGTCTATTATGTTTAATGCGATGAAAATACCGCAGATTTCTAAATTGGTGCAAGTAGGTGTACGAGATATTTGTCATGATGAAGTACAAATAATTAATCAATCAAATAATCGCATTATTGGTTATTATGATTCAGCAATTAAACAACAACTATATTCTGGTAAGACTTGGTTGGATTTATGTCGAGAAATTATCAATCATTTACCAGAAAAAGTTTATATTAGCTTCGACATTGATGGTTTAGACCCTAAACTTTGCCCCAACACAGGTACTCCTGTCCCTGGTGGACTGGAATTAGAACAAGTTTATTGTCTATTCCGCGAACTGGTAAATAGTGGTAGAAAAATTATTGGTTTTGATGTTTGTGAGGTTGGTGATGCTGAATGGGATGGTAATGTCGGGGCGCGAACAGTTTATAAGTTAGCAAATTTATTAGATTTATCTCAGAAATAGGGAACAGGGAACAGGGGACAGGGGAAAGGTGACAGGTGACAGGTGACAGGTGACAGGTGACAGGTGACAGGGGACAGGGGACAGGGGACAGAAGTAATTTTCCAATTACCAATT